>JAEESA010000162.1 GCA_016286115.1 Lachnospiraceae bacterium | reverse complement strand
CGTGCAGTCCCGGTCGATGATCACGATGCCGTCGATCGTGAATTCCGTATATTCCATATGACGGAGATCCGCGATGCAGTCCTCGGCCTGGTCAAAGGTCGTGACCACGATCATCACGTTCCGGTGCGGGTCGTTCACGATCCGGGTACGCACCACTTTTTTCCAGATCAGGCGCGCGATAAACAGGATGATAAAGGAAAAGGCCCAAAAGAAATACAGGATCTGCCGGGAATACGCCTCGGAACGCTGGATCGTAAAGAGGTACACAACGAGCCCGAGGAAGATGAACATACTGTGCAAAAGGGACGCCTTCAGCTCCTGAAACTTGTTTCTTCTCAGGATGTTCTTATAGGGCTCCAGCAGAAACACAAGGAGAAGGTCCACACCGATCATAAAGCCGCCCATGATGATATAACCCCGGAGCATGGTAAGATCTCCGAAGCCGATCCTGATCAGGTAGGCCAGAATATAAGCCACCACCAGACAGATGATGTCCAGAATTGTAAAGTCGAGATGCTTGACAAAGCTTCTGCGTTCCTTTTTGTACATTTACAAAACGTCCTTTGAAAGCGTGAGCGCCGCCTCAACGGTGTCGTCCATGTCAAAATACTGATACATTCCGAGTCTGCCGCCGAAGATCACCTTCTTTTCTCCCGCGGCAAGATCCGCGTATTTACGATAAAGAGCGTTGTTCTCCTCATCATTTACAGGGTAATAGGGTTCGTCGCCCCGTTTCCATGCCACCGGGTACTCCTTTGTGACCACGGTCTTCGGCTGGCTTCCGAACTCAAAGAACTTGTGCTCGATCACACGGGTGTAAGGCGTCTCGGCATCCGTATAGTTCACCACCGCGTTCCCCTGATAATTCGAGGTATTGTAAACCTCTGTCTCAAAGGAGAGCGAGCGATACGCGAGTTCCCCATAACAATAATCAAAATACTGATCGATCATGCCGGTAAAGAGCACGTTTTCGGCGGAAGCCAGATAGTTCTCCTTATCCTCAAAGAAGTCCTTCCCCGTTTCCACCTCCGCTCCCTCGAGCAGTTTTTCGACCATCTTTGTATAGCCGCCGATCGGGATGCCCTGATAGCGGTCGTTGAAATAGTTGTTATCATACGTAAAGCGCACGGGAACACGGCGGATGATGAAGGCCGGCAGATCCTTCGCCTTTCGTCCCCACTGTTTCTCGGTATAGCCCTTGATCAGCTTCTCGTAAATATCGGTGCCGATCAGATTGATGGCCTGTTCCTCAAGGTTCTTCGGATCCGCTGTCGCATGGACCGCCTTCTGTTCCTCGATCTTTAAGGCCGCCTCTTCCGGCGTGGTCACGCCCCATAACTGATGGAAGGTGTTCATATTGAACGGGAGATTATAGATCTCGCCCTTGTAATTCGCGAGCGGAGAATTGGTATAGCGGTTAAATTCCGCCAGTTCATTCACATACGCCCAGACCTCTTTATTGTCCGTGTGAAAGATATGGGCACCGTATTCATGGACCTGGATCCCCTCCAGCTCCCTGGTATAGATGTTCCCCCCGATATGGTCTCTTTTCTCGATAACGCGGACGCTCTTGCCCGCCTTCATCGCTTCATGAGCGAAGACTGCTCCGAACAGCCCCGCTCCGATGATCAGATAATCCGTCATATGCTGTTCCCCCCTTCACCTATTCTTGCTATTGATCAGAACCTTCCCTGAAAGCAAGCTTTCATCGCATATTACTGTATTTCCACAGGTTCTGAATAGTTACCTCTATTTTATCAAATCCAACACTTTCTGTATACATGAAAAATAGGGATCCTCTTTCGTCAAATTTTCTGATGCTTTATCGGAAACAGGCGAAAACACGGGAACCTCCGCCGTTTCATTCGGATCCATCACGATGCGGTAACCTGCTTTTCGTACACGTTCGCAGAACTCCATGGAACGGAGCGGTTCCGGGAGCGTGTCATCCGGCTTCCCCGCCGCGGCAAGCGCCTCGGGGTTGATCCAGGCATAGTCAAGAAGAACCCCCGACATTTCCTGCAGAAGCACGGCGCGCCGGCAATACCCCTTAAAAGAAGCCTTCAGCCCCTGAAAGGCATGTCCGACGGTTCCGTCGCTTCGGTAATACAGGCCGCAGCTATCGACCTTCCCGCCGCAAACAGTCTTCTTTCCGAGCACCCCGATCTTAGCGCGTTCCCGCGGGACCGGCACGATGTCATAACACCCGATCTCCAGGCGGTTCCTGACCTCCGATTCGATATCCATCCGCTTCAGGTGCTCTGTCAGCGCCCGCTTCCCGGCGTCCTCGGTATAGGTCTTGGTATAGGAATCCCCGGCGGTGGAGGTGCTGCTGACCCTCCAATGATAGAGGATCTTCGGGATGTGGGTGATGCGATCCGTCTTTTCGACGCAGCGCAGGACGAAGTCATAATCCTGCGAACCGTCAAACGCCGGGCGAAACGCTTCCCCGTCCGCCGCGACCTTCTGCAGCAGACTCCTTGAGACCACCGTAAAATGGCAGATATAGTTATTCGTAAGGAGAAGACAATAATTATAATCAGATTTAAGATTTGGTTGAAAAGCGAAGGTTCCGTCCTCGGAGATCTTGTCTTCATCCGAATAGAGAAGGTCACTTAAATCATGATTTAAACTTCGAACTACTTCATACAAAGCATCCGGCGTCAGCACATCATCATAGTCGAGAAAGCCGATGTACTCTCCTGCCGCTTCTTTGACCGCGGCATTTGTATTTCCTGAAATTCCGGAGTTTTTGGGAAGCGCAATAAAACGGATCCTCGGGTCTGCTGCTTCCTCCACCAGCTTTTGCGCATTTTTCGTCTCCTCCGACGCCCCGTCCGCGATCACCAGCTCCCAGTTTTCATAAGTCTGGCTTTTTATGCTTATTAAAAGTTCTTTTAATAACTGTTCTTTGGGCCGAAACGATGGGACCACAATCGAAATAAGGGGACGGTATTCAAACCTCCCCTGAGCGATGCGCTGGCTTTTTAATTCCTCTTCTCCGGCATAAAACCGGTTCTTGACGCGGTCAAACTCCCGATCCGGCGCCTGTCTTTTCTCCGCGGCCTTATTGATGGTTCCCCGCAGACCGTAGCGTTTCAGGATCCCGATGGCTTTTGACACGGCACTCATTTTTTCATCCTCCTGACTCCGATCAGGATCAGGATCATCTGGATCGCGATCTGGGAAAGAAGCGTTACAAAGAGAGCGATCAGAACGCCCTTCATATCCATGGTCTTAACCACCGTAAACGCGCAGAAGATCGCGGTTGCGATCCCGATGATCCCGACCAGATACTGGGGCTTGATGATCCGCATCAGCGTGCATACAGAAAAGAGGCTCGCGTTCACTGCGATCAATGCCGCAGAAATTAAAATTGGAATAAATAAGTTTGTATATGGGCCGATATCAGGGCCAAAGACGAGCTTTAACACAGGATCCGCCAAAAAGATCGATCCGACCACGGCCACCGCGGTCAGGCCGCCCATCAGGAGCGCAAACTTCAGGAACACCTTACGGAAATTCACGATATCCTTTTTCAGGAAATGCTCCGTCATGATCGGCACGAGTGGCGCGAACAAGGTCATCGCGGCGAGCTGGATCACGATCGTCGGCGAAGAGACCGAGGCGTAATACCCCATCACCTCAGTACCGTGGAATTTTTCAAGATAGGTTCTCGGCACCGTCAGGGAAAGGTTATTCAAGAACGATACGATCGCGAGCGGGATGCAGCGGACAATGAGCTTCCAGACGACCGCCAGGCCTTCCGCATCCGGGCCCCGCCGTCCGTCCTCCATTCGCCGCGCCTTCGGCATGTCATAAATAAGCACGACCGCCACGGAAAAGAGGGAAAGCGCCAGAACCGCGAAAAGCAGATTCTGCGTCAGCTTGATCACGATCACAAAGAGGGCAAGGGAACCGATGCCGCGGATCGAAAGAGAGATCCCCGCGTAGTCCAGCCTCGCTTTTTTCTGATAGATCCCGTAATACACGTCCGCGCCGGCTTCCGACATTTTAAGGACCATGTAGGCAAGGATCACTGCCAGAATATAGGGTTCCTTAAAATACCCGTATACGCCGGCAAGCACGATACAGATCACAAGGGAAAAAATGTTGGTCAGGATCCTGGACCGGATGTAGGCGCGGTCGGCGTACTCCCCGGTCAGATCGGAAACCTGATAGCTTCGGATATTGAAAAGCCCCGCGATCGCGGGAGAAGCCGTGACGGTCATCGCCACGGAAAGAATGCCGGCGTCTTCAAAGCCGGACAGACGGACGATCAGCACGGAGGTCAGCCAGACACAAAAATAGTAGATCACCGACCCCGCCGTATTAAAGAGCATATTTGCCCGTACTGATCTCCCCTTTGTTTCCCCCATCTTACTCCACCTTCAGCTCGTCAAATTTCCCGTGTTCCATCTTCACCACAAAACCGGCGGAGTTTTCATACACACGCGGGAACGAGTCAAAATACTTTCTCTGCAGTTCATACAGCCCGCTGTCCGTAAAGACACAGACATAATCCGTATCCTGGTCCATATGCTCGAAATACCGCTCCAGCCCGTTCTCGGACGTGATCCAGAACCGGTAATCCGGCAGGCGCTGGCCCGTGACCGACTCATAGAGATAGGTCTCCTCCTCTGAGGAAGCCACCGGCACGAGATTTTCTGTCGTTTTCGGTTCCACCAGATTCTGATAGACCCAATGCATGAGGTCCATCTTGGTCAAAGGATAGGGGCCCTCCTGCGTGGTATTCCAGTTAAAGGTCAGGAGGTCGTTCATATGCTGGGATTTATGATCCAGCACGTACCAGTTGTTATTGTTCTGGATCCTGGTCTCCAGGCCGGTCAGAAGCATCATCGCCACAAAGCACCACATGCCGAAATACGCGGTCACCACCCGCCGGCCGTTGATATCAAAGTGCGACAGCGCCGACATCAGCAGCACGAACACGACCATCCAAAGCAGGTAATAATTCTTAAAGAAATAATAGGTGGACACCTTCCGGGCATGATATCCGGCATAGAACATCGCGAACATGAAGACTCCGAGGAACGGCGCCAGAAACACCATGAGCCGGTTCTTTTTCGCGCGGACCAGAAGCACATAGCCCACAATCGCGATCGGCAGGAAGAAGACAAAGTTCGAATAGAGATCCCGATAGATCCCGCCTTCCGCAGCGATCGCGTTCCCGACCTGCACATCATCATTCACAAACACGTCCATATACGTATAGACGAGCCCCAATATCACCGGTGCCGCGAATTCCGCCAGGACCAGCTTGACCGTATCGAAGGAAAAGAGCTTCCCCTCCTGCTTTTGTTTGATAAGAAGGCAGATCCCCATCGCAAGGAATGTGATCGGCATGAACAAGACATAGCACTGGAACAGGGCGTGCCCAAAGAGCATGAGCAAAATGACCCAGAACCATTTCGGGCCTTCGTTGCGCATGAAGCTGTCGTTCAGCACGATGATGAGCGCGATGATATTGATCCCCATCTCGAGATACGTAAAGCCGTACAGCGTCGAGTTCAAGGGGTAGCCGAACACATAAAACAGCATGCAGATGATCGCCGCAATGTGAAGGAAATGCCCTTTCGCATAGCGCTTCACCACGCCGTAGAACACAGCGCCGGTCAGGATCAGGTTCAGGATATCCCCGAGCACGTAAAGCTGATAGTAATAGTCATAGGCGAACCAGGGCGCGAAGAACTGCATCAGCATGCCGTTGTTGAGCTGTGCAAAGAACATGCGGCTGACTTCGTGCCAGTTCATGTATTCCATGGCTTCCCGGTACCGGGCCGCCGGATCCACCGCCTTGTAATTCCAGTTCAGAGCCGCGCCGCCATACCTGACCTGCGCGAAAATAAGCACCCCGGCCACAAGGATCGCGATGGCAATGATATCGTATTTACTGAATTCGTACTTCTGCAGCGCGCCGCGTTTTTTGTTGAGGAACCAGAGCCCTATTCCGGTCGCGAGATCCAAGATCGAGAACACATAAAGGTTCAGCGGTACATGGATAAGGCACAAGATCCCTGCGAAAAACGCGTTGTAGCACATGGAAGCATAGATCGTCAGCGGGATCCATGTCGCATAGGCAGCTTTTTCATTGGTCCTCCGGAAAAAGAGGAAGCCGCTCATCATAAATACCCAGCTGACTGCATAGAGGATCGTTGCAAAGTAGCTCATAATTTTCTCCTCTTTTCATCTTCGATCTGAAGCAGGCGCATTTCATAATCCTGCCGGTTCTTTTTCCCGATGGTCTGTAAGATCAGGCCGGAAAACAGGGCCTGGATCGAGGCCAGGAATACAAAGCCGCAGACAAAGAGGGTCGGGAAATGCCCCACCATGCCGGTCTTCACATACTCGACCAGCACCGGGATGAAAAACGCCACCGCCAGGATCGCCAGGATGATCGCGATGATCCCGAAAAAACCCATGGGCTTATAGCTGCGATAGAGATTTCCGATCGTAAACAGCACCTTCATGCCATCGGAATAGGTGTTGAGCTTGGAAAATGACCCTTCCGGCCGGTCCCTGTAACCGATGACCACATTCTCCACGCGCATGTTCTTATCCGCCGCATGGATGCTCATCTCGGTCTCGATTTCGAAGCCCTTCGAGAGCACCGGGAAGGATTTTACAAACAGATAGGAAAACGCCCGGTACCCGGTCATGATATCCTTGATATCCGTTCCGAAAAGGAAATTGATGGAACGGCGCACGAGGGAATTCCCGAAATTATGGAACGGGCGCTTATTCTCCGTAAAGTAAGTGGACGAGAGCCGGTCCCCGACAACCATATCCGCGTTGTACTTTAAAACCTTCTCCACCATGGTCGGCGCGTCCTCGGCCGGATAGGTATCGTCGCCGTCGGTCATGATGTAGCACTCGGCGTCGATCTCCCGGAACATCCGGCGGATCACGTTGCCCTTGCCCTGCTGGTACTCATGCCGCACCACTGCGCCTGCTTTTTCCGCCAGTTCGGCAGTTCCGTCGCTGGAATTATTGTCATATACATAGATCACGGCCTCGGGCAGCACTTTTTTAAAGTCTGTCACGACCTTGGTTATGGTCTTGCTTTCGTTATAGCAGGGGATCAACACTGCGATCTTGTCCATCAGACTCTCCTCTATATTCACGAAGTTTTCTTCGATGGTGGCAGTTTGCGCAAACAGCTGCCGCTCACTATGAACGTTCGCTTGCAGCAATTTACGCAAACTGCCATCCCGGATCATTCTCTATCAGTTTATCATAAGTGTTTTTTCGACACAAGTTTACTGTTCGCGTATGACGGGCCTCGCGGTCCGGGTTTATTTTTGAGCTTTCCTGAAAGAAACGGACATTAGTTTCCTGCGCAGAAAGTTCATCGGCTTCTCCACGATAAAATGCACGGCCAGGGCCCACCCGAAGGTCATGAGCAATGTCAAAATAAACGGCAGGGCGCGGCGCCATACGAGGTTGTCGTTACAGTAATTGGACCCCAGAAT
>JAEESA010000161.1 GCA_016286115.1 Lachnospiraceae bacterium | reverse complement strand
ATCGTATCAGCCTGTTAAGGTACTCCTCAATGAAAATACATTGTATAACGCAACAGAAAAACCTTTATTTATGGCATAAAAAAGGGGCTTCGCTCAGTTGATCGGATCAACTAAAGCGACAGCCCCTGCCTTTGTATCCTTATTCCACATCCTGCAAAGCTTCGAAGTTTTCTTCGCCGGTTCTGATCTTGACCACCTTGCTGAGCGGATATACGAAGATCTTGCCGTCGCCGATATGGCCTGTATAAAGCGCTTTCTTTGCCGCCTCGATCACATCCTCCACAGGGATCGCGGCAACGACGACCTCCAGCTTGACCTTGGGCAGCAGCGTCGCGTCGATCTCAACGCCACGGTACCGCTCTCCGGCCCCTTTCTGGATCCCGCAGCCCATGACCTGCGTGACTGTCATGCCCGTCACGCCGAGTTCGTTCATGGCTTTCCTCAGCTTATCATACCGCGACAGCTTCGCGATGATGACCACCTTGGAGATGCCGGAAGAGAATTCCGGAATGCCGGTCTGATCCTCCCGGACCACAGGAACCGCCGCATCTCGTTTTGCCAGAGAAGCATCCTCATAAGAGTCCGTACCGAGGTTCGTGTTCTCGTTCACGCTCATCGTCATGGTGTTTGAAATATCCATGATGGCAAAGCCGGCATAAGCGGAAGGCAGACCGTGTTCCGTTGCGTCCAGGCCTGTGATCTCCTCTTCCTCCGAAACCCGAAGGCCCACCGTCTTTTTAATAATGAAGAAGGTCAATGTGATCGTCACCACCGTCCACGCGGCTGTGATCAACATACCGCCGAACTGCTTTCCGAGCTGTTCCAAACCGCCGCCGTAGAACAAACCTTCCTGGATCCCCGCGACCGCAAAGCCCGGTGCTGTACTTGTCGCAAAAAGGCCAACCGCGACCGTACCCCAGATACCGTTGACCATATGCACCGCCACAGCGCCGACCGGGTCGTCCACATGCGCCACATTGTCATTGAACCACACGCCGAATACCACAAGCAGGCCCGCAACAGCGCCAATGATCGCAGCGCCGGTACAGTCTGTCACATCGCAGGGCGCCGTGATCGCCACAAGCCCAGCAAGAGAAGCATTCAGACACATCGAAACATCAGGTTTCCCATATTTGATCCAGGTAAAGATCATACATACTACAGTCGCCACTGCCGGCGCAACCGTCGTGGTCAGGAACACAGAGCCCATGGTTTCCACATCTGTTGCCGCAGCACCGTTGAAGCCGTACCAGCCGAGCCAGAGAATGAACACGCCAAGTGAAGCGATGACCAGGTTGTGGCCGGGGAATGCGTTGACTTTTTTGACTTTTCCGCTCTTATCTCTTTCAAACTTACCGATCCTGGGGCCGAGCATCCAGGCGCCGATCAGAGCGCAGATACCGCCGACCATATGGATGCAGTTGCTTCCTGCGTAATCGTGGAAGCCCCACTCGGCGAGGAAACCGCCGCCCCATGTCCAATGTGCCTCGATCGGATAGATGATCGCGGAAATGACCGCCGAATAAATACAGTAGCTGGAGAACTTGGTACGCTCTGCCATGGCTCCGGAAACGATCGTTGCCGTCGTCGCGCAGAACACCAGGTTGAACACAAATGCCGAATAGTTAAAGTTGCTGAAATTCGTAAACACATCAAAGCTGAGCTGCCCGGCAAAGCCGTTCATGATGTTGTCACCCAGCATGAAGGATGCGCCGCAGATGAACCACATGACCGTGCCGATGCAGAAGTCCATCAGGTTCTTCATGATGATGTTGCCGGCGTTCTTCGCCCTCGTAAAACCGGACTCGCACATCGCAAAGCCCGCCTGCATCCAGAACACCAACGCTGCGCCGATCAAAAACCAGACGCTGAATATCTCGCTGTGCAGTACTTCCATAATTTCTTCCATAACAATTTCCTCCTCTTAATAAATTCCTTACGCATCCCTGCGCAAATAAAAACATCCCACAAAGATCTCCACGCCTTTGTGGGATGTACATTTTTTTATATCAGGTGTCAGCTTCCTCTGTCTGACGCCGTCCGGGATACTATTTGCTCAATACACCGAGAACAGCAGCTTTCCATAGCTCGGGAACGGCCAGCATTTCTCGCTAGTGAGCATCTCGGCTTCATCCACGTGTTTTCTTAAGTGTTCCATCTTTGGAAGCACATCATCGCGGATCAGCTCCGACATCTTCACGACATCATCGATCTGTTTCAAATTCTCCAACGCTCCTTCGAGATCACGGACGCGTTCGAGGATGTAGTCGGTGAGTTCTGACAGCCGCTCCATTGTGGAGACCTCATAATTGCATTTTACGTTATCGCTCACGGACTTCATCAGGGAAGTGGTCCTTGCGAGCTCGCACAGATAATCCTCGATCGCGGGGAGATAATTCTTGCGCACCATGTCCACCATCGTATGCCCCTCGATCGTCACGGTCTTGCAGTAATTCTCGAGCATGATCTCACAGCGGGAATGGAGCTCCGACTCCGTAAAGACCTTATGCGCCATGAGCATGTCCATGTTCTTCTTATCGAGAAGCTTGGGCATCGCGTCTGCGGTGGTCTTCAGGTTCAAAAGCCCACGGACCTCAGTCGCTTCCCTGACCCATTCCTCGCCATATCCGTTTCCGTTGAAAAGAATACGTTCATGCTTTGTGATGGTCTCCTTGATCAGGTTATGCAGATCTCCTTCGAAGTCCGAAGAGCCTTCCAAACGGTCCGCATACTGCTTCAGGCTTTCCGCGACCGCCGCGTTCAGCATGATGTTGCAGCAGGCGATGCTGTTGGATGAGCCCAGCGACCGGAACTCGAATTTGTTTCCGGTAAAGGCAAAGGGTGAGGTGCGGTTCCGGTCCGTCGTATCGCGTGAGAACCGCGGGAGCGAATGAACGCCCAGCTTCATGATCACCTTTTCCTGCCCCTCATAAGGCGAATCCGTTTTGATCGCTTCCAGGATCGCGCTCAGCTCATCGCCAAGGAAGACCGAGATGATGGCCGGCGGCGCTTCATTCGCGCCAAGGCGGTGGTCATTTCCTGCCGTTGCGACCGAGAGGCGAAGGAGATCCTGATAATCATCCACTGCCTGGATCACCGCGCATAAGAAAAGCAAAAACTGCGCATTCTCATACGGCGTTTCCCCGGGAGAAAGAAGGTTCATTCCCGTGTCCGTCGCCATGGACCAGTTGTTGTGTTTCCCGGATCCGTTGACACCGGCGAACGGTTTTTCATGAAGGAGGCAAACCATTCCGTGCTTCCTCGCCACCTTCTGCATGATCTCCATGGTCAGCTGGTTATTATCTGTCGCCACATTCGTTGTGGAGAAGATCGGGGCAAGCTCGTGCTGCGCCGGCGCCACCTCATTGTGCTCCGTCTTGGCAAGGATCCCGAGCTTCCATAACTCCTCGTTCAGGTCCTCCATGAAAGCGAGAACGCGCGGCTTGATCACTCCGAAATAATGATCATCCAGTTCCTGTCCCTTCGGCGGCAGCGCTCCGAAAAGAGTGCGCCCCGTGTAGACAAGATCCGGCCTCTTCTCAAACATTTCCTTATCGATCAAAAAGTATTCCTGCTCCGGTCCCACGCTGGTCCGCACATAATGGACTTCTTTGCCGAAGAGCTTTAAGATCCGCTTCGCCTGGCGATCTAAGGCCTGCATGGAACGAAGCAGAGGAGTCTTCTTATCCAGCGCGTCTCCGGAATAGGAGCAGAACGCTGTGGGAATGCAAAGCGTATGGTCCTTGATGAACGCGTAGCTCGTCGGATCCCAGGCCGTATATCCTCTGGCTTCAAACGTGGCCCTTAAACCCCCTGACGGGAATGAGGATGCATCCGGTTCTCCTTTGATCAGCTCCTTCCCCGAGAACTCCATGATCACGCCGCCGTCCGGAGAAGGGGATATAAAGCTGTCGTGCTTTTCTGCCGTCACACCGGTCAAAGGCTGGAACCAATGTGTGAAGTGGGTCGCGCCCTGCTCCACCGCCCAGCTCTTCATCTCCTTTGCCACTGCTTCGGCTACGGAGCGATCCAGCTTCTCATTTTCATCGATCGTCTTCCGAAGCGACCGATATACATCATCCGAGAGCCTTGCCCGCATCACGCGGTCGTCAAACACCTTTTGTCCGAACAGTTCCGGTACGTTTGTCTCTTTCATAGCTTCCTCCTTTTATATCATAATGATCGCATATATATTCACTCTTACTCTCGCCCTCAGCAACTTAAAGTCCCTATTTCCCGCTCTCACCGTAGTTCGAAAGGACTCTGGCGGAAGGATCCTTCACATCGCAGCCTTCCCAGTTCTTGTTCGGCATCCAGAAGTCCGCCACCATTTCCGACTGCCCGGGATAATACTTTTCAAATATGTCACGATACAAAAGCGATTCCTTTGTAAACGGCTGCGCGTGCGTATATTTTTTGATCCCCTCTTCATATTCCGCGTCGGTGTATAAGCTCTCCGCGTATTCGGCCAGATCATCCTTCAGGGAATGCCCCACGGCATCCGAAAACGCCGCTTTTTCTCTCCACAGAATGCTCTCCGGGATCAGCGCGTCTTCTTCAAACGCGTGCCGCAGCAGGTATTTCCCCTTGCCGTAGCGGTTCATCTTTTTCTCCGGATCGATCGACATGCAGTACTCCGCAAAATCCAGATCTCCGAACGGCACCCTCGCTTCCAGCGAATTGACACTGATGCAGCGGTCCGCTCTCAGCACGTCGTACATGTGAATTTCGTGGATCCTTTTTTCCGCTTCCCTCTGGAACTCTTCGGCGTTCGGCGCGAAGTCCGTATATTTATATCCGAAGATCTCATCCGAGATTTCCCCGGTCAGGATCACCCGTACGTCCGAGGTCTCATGAATGCTCTTGCACACAAGATACATTCCGATCGAGGCGCGCACTGTTGTGATATCATAGGTTCCAAGCGCTTTGATCACCGGCTCCAGCGCATCGATCACATCCTGTTTTGAAATGATGACCTCATGATGGTCGGAACCGATATAATCCGCAACCTCTTTCGCGTATTTCAGGTCGATCGCGTCCACATCCATCCCGATGGCCCAGGTCTGCAGCGGTTTGTCCAGAAGCTTCGCCGCCATCCCGCAGACCAGGGAGGAATCCAGACCACCGGAAAGAAGGAAGCCTACCGGCGTATCGGAATCGAGTCTCTTTTCCACTCCCTTCATCAGAAGATCATGGATCTTTTTCCCGATCTCATCCACATCATCTTTGCTGTAATGCATCACCACGGAAAGATCCCTGTATTTCTTGAACTCGCCGTCCTTGAAATAATGCCCTGGCGGGAACGGCCATATCGTTTCCACCAGCCCGATCAGGTTCTTCGGTTCCGACGCGAATGCATATTCACCGCTTTCCCTAATACCGTAGTAGAGCGGCCGGATCCCGATCGGATCTCTCGCTGCAATGAGCTGATCTTCCTTTGCGTCATAGAGGATCATCGCGAATTCCGCATCCAGCTTCACGAACATCTCCGTGCCGTATTCCTTATACAAGGCCGGCAGGATCTCGCAATCGGAGTCACTCACGAAGGAATAGCCCTTTTCGATCAGTTCCTCCTTCAGCTTCCGGAAACCGTAGATTTCGCCGTTGCAGACCACCGTCATCTCATAATCTTCAGGAAGCTCTTTCCCGTCATAGACAACCGTCTTTTTTTCTTTATACGCAAAGGGCTGCATGCCTTCGGGCGTAAGGCCCATGATGGACAGCCGGTTAAATCCGAACCAGCCATTTTTGATCTTCACGAGCCTCGAATCATCCGGCCCCCTTGTGATCGTTTCCTTCAGCGCTTTTTCTGCTTCCTCCCGGGAGATGTCCTCTCCCATCAAGCCAAGTATGGAACACATGATGCAAAATCCTCCGATTTTATTATCGAACAGGAGGTTT
Source organism: Lachnospiraceae bacterium (assembly GCA_016286115.1). GTDB lineage: Bacteria > Bacillota > Clostridia > Lachnospirales > Lachnospiraceae > RUG12461. The sequence continues at coordinate 1,609 of JAEESA010000161.1, read as the reverse complement.
CTCCTGCTCGCTGCGCGACCGGCGTTTAGCGTGTACCAACCCTCCGCACAACAGAAAAGGCGCCTCGGAGCACTTGCTCCAAGACGCCTTTGTCTTTTATGGGTACTGAGTTTACAACTTGTCGTTGTCTTTGTCAACACTTTTTTTTATTTATCGCATTGTTATTTAGCCCTTCGCCGATGCAAAAATTTTCATTCTGAATTACCGGTCAACAGGATTTACTTTTCCCGGATGTGCTCAATATCCTACGATCACCGCATTTCGTGAAAGATACCGGCGCTGCGATCTGCTGAGCAGTAAATTGGTATCACTGCCATGGATCTCAGAGTGCCAGGGATTTTTGTGGGAAGGAACATGCCTGACTACAGCCCCGGCCTGCATACAGTTTCTCACACGGACATACAACACCCTTCCCTGAAACCTGCTCTGAAGATATGCGACCGCTTCCTCCGCGCTCCGGCGGCCCTGCCTGTCCACAGACAGGCCCTTCGGATCCGCAAAGGCCGCCGAAGAAACCGTCCCATCCGCCCGCCAGAAAAGATCCGCTATCTCCGGCGGATATACTGCACGGAATAGTTTTTCATCACGCTTAAACTCATCCATAAAATGCCCTCACACTTTCATTGATCGACGCAGGATCAGCATCGATCTCTTCTGTCTTTTCCGTTCCGTCATAGATCGTAAAGAAGGCTTCCGCCCTGTCCTGCAGCCCGATCTCTATCTCCATGTGATCTCTTCTGGAATTGTCAAATTCGAGCTGAATGGTGGAAAGCGCAGTCGGGAAGATTTCCGGTTGGATATCAAGAGCATTAAGGATATTCCTGACCTTTTCTATCAGTTCTTCCGGAAAAGCGGGGGCGCCATTCCCGTTCCACCCGTCAGGAAGGTTCGCGATCTTCTCCAGTTTCTCCAGATTAAATGTCAGCACATCCGGCACCTTTTCTTCTTTTCCCGCATTCTCTTCCATGACCTGTCCCAGCTTCGAAGCATAAGCAGAAAGCCTGTTCCGAGCCGTCAGCTTCCTGTATAGCTCCTCCGATATGATCATCACGTTTTTATTGTCTTTTCTCGGCACAACCACAGGTTCGCCATTATAGGCGATATCAAAATATTTTTTTATATTAGCCCGAACATCCATCTGTTTTGCTACAACCATAACGCCCCTCCGCAGTTGAGTACTTTTATTAGTACTTATTATAGTACTATTATTCTGTATTTGTCAACTACAGCCCTATATAAAAACATATACTCTTGCAAGGGAACCTCATGTTTGTTACAATCTTTGCAAAATAAGAAAAGGAGTTATTGACCATGAGAACTTATCTTGTAACCGGTGGTGCCGGGTTTATCGGTTCCAATTACATTCACTATATGTTCCGGAAATATGGTGATGAGATCCGGATCATCTGCGTGGATGCTTTGACCTATGCCGGAAACCTGGAAAACTTAAAGGATCTGGAAGGGAAAGAAAACTACTCTTTCGTCAAGGCGGACATTACTGATAAGGAAGCGATCTCAAAGATCTTCCAGGACAATGATATCGACCGTGTGGTACATTTCGCCGCAGAGAGCCATGTAGACCGGAGTATCAAGAATCCGGAAGTCTTTG
>JAEESA010000160.1 GCA_016286115.1 Lachnospiraceae bacterium | reverse complement strand
GGATCTACCATAAAAATACCGCAGCCCGTAAGGTATCCCGCCTGACGATCGCGGTGAACAAAATGGCGTAATGAGAAGAGGGGAGCCGTCGCGTAAAGCGGCGGCTTTATTTTTTTTCTTGTATCTTACGTTACTGTTCATACATGGCGGGCCTCCCGCTCGCGGCCCGAGTTAGCTTTTGGGATCAAAAAACAGTGACGGTGAGGTGAATATGGATTTATTTGACTATATTCGAGAACAGAATACACAGGAAGAATCGCCGCTGGCGAGCCGGCTGCGGCCGGAACGGCTTGAGGAGGTCGTGGGGCAGGAGCATATCATTGCGCCGGGATGCCTTCTCTACCGCGCGATCCAGGCGGATCAGCTGTCTTCCCTGATCTTTTACGGGCCGCCCGGGACCGGGAAGACGACGCTCGCGCAGGTCATCGCGCATACCACGAGCGCCGAATTCCGCCAGATCAACGCCACGTCATCCGGGAAGAAGGACATGGAAGAGGTCATTCGCGAGGCGAAGGATCTTCGCGGGATGTACGGAAAAAAGACGATCCTCTTCATCGACGAGATCCACCGCTTCAATAAGGGGCAGCAGGATTACCTTCTGCCGTTTGTAGAGGACGGGACCGTGATCCTGATCGGTGCCACGACGTAAAACCCGTATTTCGAGGTGAACGGGGCTCTGATCTCGAGATCCAGGGTCTTTGAGCTGAAAAAACTGACGAAAGAAAACATCATGGAGCTTTTAGACCGCGCCGTGACCGATGAAGAAAAGGGCATGGGAAGCTATCACGCCGTTTTGGATCAGGACGCGAAGGAGTTTCTTGCGGATACGGCAAACGGGGACGCCAGGACAGCGCTCCTTGCGATCGAGCTCGGCATCAAGACGACGGAACGCGGCACCGACGGGCTCATCCACATCACGCTGCCGGTGGCGGAGGAATGCATCCAAAAACGGGTCGTGCGCTACGACAAGTCCGGAGACAACCACTACGACACGATCTCTGCGTTTATCAAGAGCATGCGCGGATCGGATCCGCAGGCCGCCGTCTATTATCTGGCCAGGATGATCTACGCGGGAGAGGACATTTCCTTCATTGCCCGCCGCATCATGATCTGCGCCTCCGAGGATGTGGGCATGGCGGATCCGAACGCGATCGTGGTCGCGCAGGCCGCGGCTGCCGTGGCGGAGCGCGTCGGCCTTCCCGAAGCCAGGATCCCGCTCGCTGAGGCCGCCATTTATGTGGCAACGGCCCCGAAGAGCAACGCTTCCTACTGCGCGATCAATGCAGCGCTGGAATATGTGCGGACCCATGAGACCGGAGAGGTGCCGAACTACTTAAAGGATGCCAGTTATGCAGGCGCAAAGAACTTAAACCACGGCATCGGGTATCTCTATGCGCATGATTTCCCCGGGCACTACGTGAAGCAGCAGTACCTGCCGGACGAAGCCAAGGATGAAGTGTTTTTCACGCCCGGCGAAAACGGATATGAACAAAAGATCCGTCATTATATGGATTATATTAATAATTTGAAGTAGGCCGGATCCGGCTTCTTTTCTAAAAATATTTCTTGCAATTTGAAGAATGGGCGTGCTATAATGACGCCGCAGAGAGAGCTGAAAGGCTCTCTTTTTGCATTTCTATATTCTTTTTTTCATGGGCGGGTCTGCCCGGATTTCGAAACCTTTTGGAGCAACGGATCGGAGGTGGTGCCTTTGCGGGTGATACGGTGAGGAAATTATGGGATTTTAAATCAAGTGCCTGTTCGAAAGAGCGGGCAGTAAAAAAGGAGGATAAGAGGAGATGAAACAAGGAAAATTCAGCGCATTTTTGGAGAAGATCAATCAAAAGCTCATGGCGGAAAAGCCAATGTCCGCGACGACGAAAAAGAGGATCGCCGGGGCCTGCGCCATCGGAGTGCTGGTCGGGGCGCTCCTGATCGGTACGGGAGTTTATAACCACACCACGCGCCACATGGTGGAAGAGGCGAACCAGACCATGATGGGGAATGACTACGTGGAATGGATCCGGGACCAGATCGGCGAAGCCACGGCCCAGGGGATGGCGGCCTATGTGACGGCGGAGGAAGGCGTGACCGCGACCCGCACGGAAAAGGATAACGAGTACCGGCTTTCGGATCTTATCAATCACGGCGACATCGAAGCCATGTCCGACATGATCCTGACGGAGATAGACCGGCGATACGAGGAGACGGGGGACGCGTTTTCGGAAGGACAAAAGGACCAACTGAACCGCCTTGTGCAGAGCGAACTGAACTCTTCGATCGAGGATGCCATGACGTCTCTGATGGAACAGAACCGGGAGAACCTGACGGAGGAAACCTATCATTATGTAGCGGAATATGTGACCAAAAACATGGATTCGGTGCTGAAAACCGCCAATCTGAACGAGGCTGCCATTCAGAGCCTGCAGAAGGATACGCTCTCGAATACGGAAAAGGTGTCGACCCTGATGCGGGAGGCGGAAGCCTGGAACCAGAGGCTCGAACAGCTGAACACAAAGCAGGTGGAAGAGGACGCGTATGCGAAGACGACGGGGAACCGTGTGACGGCGCTCGAATCCGACACGGCGCTCCTGGGGAAAAAGCTGGATGCGGCAGGGCTGGAACTGGAGACGGCCAAGACCCAGCTTTCGAATACGAATCTGTCGCTGGCCTCGCTGGAGCAGACGCTTACGGCAACCAAAAAGGACTTCAACGCAGCCGACACCAAGCTCGCCGCGCTGGAAAACAGCCTGCAGGGGTCGCTTAAGATCAGCGGCGGGATGTCCTTGAAGGAAGCCTGCACCTCGCTGATCTCGATCTGTACGGAGCTGCAGTCGAAAGCGTCGGAGCTGGAAACCAAGATCCGGGAAAAAGAAGCCGAGATCCGGGATCTGACAGAGGTTTTGAAGACGACGGAGACAGACCTGAAAACGACGCAGACGGACATCAAAACGACCCGTACGGAGCTGGAAGCCGCCAAAACGGACATGCAGAAGATGAAAACGGAAATGGCGGAGGCAGATAAAGAATTGAAGGCGGGCATCGACAAGCAGCAGGCGGAAGTGGATGCGCTGAAGTCGGGGCAGGAAGCGCTGGAGAGTGCGGTACAGGAGGCCGGTTCCGATAAAGTGATCATGGTGACGATGGAGGAATACGGGAAGCTGGCGCCGAAGGATGACGTTCTCTATGTGATCACGGGATGAAAAACGGAGATATATGAAGAAAAATAAAGAAAATTATAGAATTTATGAGAAAAGATATAGAATGACGGAAATCCATCTGCTTGCAAGATGGGGGTGAAATCCATATTATAGAGCCATCGTTTAGCACTCAAACCAAGCGAGTGCTAATAAGTCGAAACCAAGAAGGAGGAAGAAGCAATGAAATTAGTACCACTTCAGGACAGAGTCGTATTAAAACAGCTCGAAGCGGAAGAGAAGACGGCTTCCGGCATCATCCTGACAGGAAGTGCACAGGAAAAGCCCCAGGAGGCAGAGGTGATCGCAGTAGGCCCCGGCGGAATAGTCGACGGCAAAGAAGTAGCAATGGTTGTCAAGAAGGGCCAGAAGGTCATTTATTCCAAGTATTCCGGAACAGAAGTGAAGCTGGACGGTGAGGAATACGTGATCGTGCGCCAGAGCGATATCCTGGCAGTTGTAGAGAAATAATAATTTAATCTGTAAAGGAGTGAAAAACGATGGCAAAGGAATTGAAATATGGAGCAGACGCCAGAGCCAGCCTGCAGGCCGGTGTTGATAAACTGGCGGATACCGTAAAGGTAACTCTCGGACCCAAGGGAAGAAACGTTGTTCTGGACAAGTCCTATGGCGCGCCGCTGATCACCAACGACGGTGTAACGATCGCAAAAGAGATCGAGCTGGAGGACGGCTTTGAAAACATGGGCGCACAGCTCGTGAAGGAAGTAGCGACGAAGACAAACGATGTGGCCGGCGACGGCACCACGACCGCTACCGTACTGGCACAGGCCATGATCAAGGAAGGCATGAAGAACCTGGAAGCAGGCGCCAACCCGATCATCCTCCGCAAAGGTATGAAGAAGGCCACGGAAACAGCCGTGGAAGCGCTGAAGAAGATGAGCAGCAAGGTCAAAGACAAAGACCAGAAGCAGAAGGTTGCCACGATCTCCGGCGGAGACGAGCAGGTAGGCGAGATGATCGCCGACGCGATCGAAAAGGTCAGCAACGAAGGCGTGATCACGATCGAGGAAAGCAAGACCATGCAGACCGAGCTGGAGCTCGTCGAAGGTATGCAGTTCGACCGTGGCTATGTATCCGCTTATATGTGTACCGATATGGATAAGATGGAAGCGGTCTTAGATGACCCGTACATCCTGATCACGGACAAGAAGCTTTCCACCATCCAGGACCTTCTTCCGCTGCTGGAACAGGTGGTGCAGCAGGGCGCAAGGCTCCTCATCATCGCAGAAGATATCGAAGGCGAAGCGCTGACCACGCTGATCGTGAACAAGCTCCGCGGAACCTTCAATGTGGTTGCTGTTAAGGCACCGGGCTATGGCGACAGAAGAAAAGCCATGCTGGAAGATATCGCGATCCTTACCGGCGGCCAGGTGATCAGCTCTGACCTCGGACTGGAACTTAAGGACACTACAATGGATCAGCTCGGAAGAGCTAAGTCCGTAAAGGTACAGAAAGAGAACACGATCATCGTGGACGGCCTTGGCCAGAAGAAAGGCATCCAGGCCCGTATCGCGCAGATCCGCAACCAGATCGAGGAAACAACCTCTGATTTCGACAAGGAAAAACTGCAGGAACGTCTCGCAAAGATGGCGGGCGGCGTGGCTGTGATCCGTGTCGGCGCTGCGACCGAGACCGAAATGAAGGAAGCAAAGCTCCGCATGGAGGATGCTCTGAACGCTACACGCGCAGCAGTGGAAGAAGGCATCATCGCCGGCGGCGGTTCCGCTTACATCCACGCTATGAAGGATGTTGAGAAACTTGCGAACTCGCTGGAAGGCGACGAGAAGACAGGCGCGAACGTGATCCTGAAGGCTCTGGAAGCTCCGCTTTATTACATCGCAGAGAACGCCGGGCTGGAAGGCGCTGTCATTGTCAACAAAGTCAAAGAGAGCAAGAAGGGAACCGGTTTCGACGCTGCCAAAGAGGAATACGTCGACATGGTATCCGCAGGTATCATCGATCCTGTCAAGGTTTCCAGAAGCGCTCTGCAGAACGCCACCAGTGTGGCAAGCACGCTCCTGACCACAGAATCCGTGGTCTCCACGATCAAGGAGCCCACACCGCCGATGCCGGCCGGTGCAGGAATGGGTGGAATGATGTAACATTTGCTTCGCCGGATTTCAATGGCCTCCGTTTTTCGGAGGCCATTTTTTTTTGCGCAGGCCGGCGCAAGGAAATATTCCGGCTAACGCCCCTGCACCGGCAGTCCGGGCCTTGATTTATGTCCTGTTGCGCAAAAGAAGAAATGACGGATTGTGGAAGATATACAAATTTCCTGTTGACAGGTGGAATTGATGTGGTATACTTGGGGCGTAAAATTAAGACGGAGGTAAAGAAGATGAAGATCCAGAATATTAAAAACGTGGAGAAGTTCTTTGAAGTAGTGGACTCGTGCAAGGGCACGGTCGAGCTGGTGACAGGGGAAGGAGACCGCCTGAATCTGAAGTCGAAGCTTTCGCAGTTCGTTTCGCTGACGAATATTTTCCTGCCGAGCGGGGACGTCAAGCCGGAGATCCCGGAGATCGAGCTGGTGGCTTACGAGCCGGAGGATGCAAAGAAGCTGATCGAATTTATGATCGAAGGAAATATTTAAGGAATATGGAACGACCGGAGGGGTGGCGAAGCCACCCCTTGTTTGTTGTTTTCTTTTATGTTATAGTCTACGTCGTAAATAATCGCGGAAATGGGGAGGAAAACAATGAGTAACGTAGCGGTGATCACCGACAGTAACAGCGGCATAACACAAATGGAGGCAAAACGCCTCGGAATCAGGGTAGTTCCCATGCCCTTTATGATCAATGGGAAGGAGTATTTCGAGGACATTGATCTGAGCCAGGAAGATTTTTATGAGATGTTGGACGAAGGAGCGGAGATCTCCACTTCCATGCCGGAAATGGGAAAGCTGACGGCTTTGTGGGATGAGGTCTTAAAGGACTATGAGGAGATCGTCTATATCCCGATGTCCAGCGGCCTTTCCAGCTCGTGCGCTACAGCGACGATGCTGGCGAATGACTACGGCGGAAGAGTGCAGGTCGTGGACAATCAGCGGATATCCGTGACGCAGAAGCAGAGCGTGCTGGACGCCATGTATCTGGCGAAACAGGGACAGAACGCGGCGGAGATACGGTATCGCCTGCTGGCGGAGAAGATGGAGTCCAGTATCTATATCATGGTGGACACGCTGACCTATCTGAGGCGCGGCGGCAGGATCACGCCCGCGGCGGCGGCGCTCGGGACGATGCTCAGGCTGAAGCCGGTGCTGCAGATCCAGGGCGGGCGGCTGGACGCGTACGCGAAGGCCAGGAACGTGAAGAAGGCGAAGAGCATCATGCTTGAGGCGATGCTGCACGACTTTAAGGAGCGGTTTAAGGATCCGAAGGGGAAGAAGATCCATCTGGAGATCGCCTATTCCAAGGACCGTGAACCGGCGGAACGCTGGAAGAGTGAGATCATCAAGGAATACGGGGAGAGGGAGATCATGGTGAACCCGCTGTCTCTGTCCGTGTCGTGCCATATCGGGCCGGGATCTCTTGCGCTTGCATGCAGCCACATGATCCAGTAAAATGGGCTCGGCAAAAAAATAAGAAAACATAGGGAGATTTTTAAGAACAGTTATGGTTAAAGCAGTAGTAGGAGCGAATTGGGGAGACGAAGGAAAAGGGAAGATCACGGATATGCTCGCGGAGAAAGCGGACATCGTGATCCGGTTTCAGGGAGGCGCCAACGCGGGCCATACGATCGTTAATCCGTATGGAAAGTTTGCGCTGCACACCCTGCCGTCCGGTGTTTTCCACTCGCATATCACGAATATCATCGGAAACGGCGTTGCGCTGGATGTGAAGAAGGTGATGGAGGAGCTGAAGAGTCTGGAAGGGAAGGGTGTCCCGGCGTGCAAGCTCCTGATCTCCGACCGCGCGCAGATGGTCATGAGCTATCATGTGCAGTTCGACCAATGGGAAGAGGAACGCCTCGGGAAGGCTTCCTTCGGTTCGACCAAATCCGGGATCGCGCCGTTTTATTCCGATAAGTATGCCAAGATCGGCTTCCAGGTTTCCGAGCTTTTTGACGAAGAGGAGCTGAAGAAGAAAATAAGCCGCGTGCTGGCGCAGAAAAATGCGCTGGTGGTGCATCTTTATGGGAAAGACCCGCTGAAAGAAGAGGATATCTTTGAAGAGCTGATGGGCTATAGAGAGGCGCTGAAACCGTATATCGCAGACGTTTCCTCCTATCTTTACCGGGCGCTGAAGGAAGGGAAGGAAGTCCTTCTCGAAGGGCAGCTTGGGACGTTAAAGGACC
>JAEESA010000159.1 GCA_016286115.1 Lachnospiraceae bacterium | reverse complement strand
GAATAGTAAATGTCTCATTTGAAAGTACGTTGTATAACCCTCCCGTATACTTCCCCTTGGCAGGACAGAACTCACCGTAAATATACACTCCCTGCACATTGATCCCTTCGGGCAGTCTTCCTTCATATGCACGTCCTTCCGCATTCTTGTCGGCCACCAAAAGGCAGTATCTTGCTGCGCAGGACGAGCAGAAAATGCTGCTGTATTCATAGTTCTTAGCTTTGTTTATTGTTTCAAATATCTTGTCAAACGCGGCTTTAACAGAGTTTTCAATATCCTCCTTCGAGATAAGGACCATGTTCAGTTCAGAGCCCTCATCTATCCTTCCGATGTATCCGCATGCTTTTTTCTCATGATCGATCACTCCCAGACACCTTAATGTATCGATCTCATCACCATCATCTGTTTTTTGTGTGGCAAGGAACGGTGTTCCGAGAAAATCAAGGATGACAGACGTCTTATCCGTGATCAGTCCCATCTCGCTGACAAAATCCGTTACCGGTTTTCCGTCAACTTCGTAAACGATCGTACCTTCCGCCTTTGTTACGATCTTGTGCAGGTTTGTGGTAAGTGTTGTTGAATGTTCAATAGTAAAGATCGGATCGATATTACCACCGATCACCATCATCACGCCTCTGTTCTGCGTGGCTTTTTCATTAGTAAAAACATATGTGCTGTCAAATGTCCAACCGTCCGAAGCGATACCGCCGTACACCGGGACATGGCCGGACTCTCTGTCGATCGTGCCTACGATATCATCAAACATAATGTCGTTAAGCCACGGAACGTAAGTGAATATCAGTTTTTCATCGGTGGACAGCTTTCTGCTGCATTCACGATATGTATCCGCAAACAGATGTATGTCATTCATGGAATTGATCTCTTTGGTCATCCCAATGGAGAACTCCACATCATCAGCGGTCAGCACAAGAAGCGAAATACTGCTTTGAGAATAGCCATTCGTCGACAGGATCCCGATCCCTGTACAGCCGAAAAAGGGGAAATCAAACGCTTTGTTAAGCGCTTCCACAAGCATTTCCATGTCAGGCTCAAAACCACAGAATATGATCCCGCATGTGTTTTTCATAAAAAGCGACGTATCAATCCCGGCTTTTAATTCCGAAACAGCAATATCAATATCATCTACTTCATTCGTAAATGCCTGAAACGATCTCATTTACTACCTCCGTCCCGTATAATGAATTCCACGGTATGATTAGCCAGATACTTTTGTGCCTGCTCTTCATTTTTCACAAATACACCTTTGTATCTTTTCCCCAAGAGATCCTTCATTTCAGAAAGCTTATCTCCGGAAGAACAGACAACCAGTATTTTGGGCTTATCCTCCGCCGAATCCTCCTCTTCTATCTGTTCCGGGGTAAGCAGAAGTGAGTCATCAACATACTTTAAAAGGACACTCTCCAGATCATCATACATTACCGGTTTGGACAGATAATCACTGAACCCCTCTTTGATGTATGATTCCCTTGCACCCACTATAGCATCGGCAGTAAGCGCTATCACCGGTGTATTATCTGCCAGATGACATTTACGAATTGTCAGGAGAGTTTCCACACCTGACATCATCGGCATCATCTGGTCAAGAAGGATAACATCATAAGTATTCTCCTTCAAAAGGTTTATGCATTCAGACCCGCACGAGGCTGTTGTAAGTTTCATCCTGGTGTCTGCCAGAAGCCCCGATATAACCTCAAGGTTCATTTCGTTATCATCTACGATCAGTATCCTGGCATTCGGCGCAACAAGCGCCGGTTTGTATTCCTCTTTTTTGTTCAGAGTTTCATTCAGGCGGCGTGAAAAATCGCCTATAGGGCTCGAGTTGATCATTTTTTGCGGGATCTCAACATTAAATGTCGACCCCTTACCGTATGTACTCTGGACAAAAATATGGCCTCCCATCATCTCAACAAGCTGTTTCGTGATATTCAGGCCCAACCCGGTTCCCTCTATATTTCTGTTCTTTGTTTCCTCCAGTCTTTGAAACAGGTTGTACAGTTTATCAATGTCCTCCGGCTTGATGCCTATGCCGGTGTCGCTCACCGATACAAGCAAAATCTCCTGCTCTCTGTCATACGAAATATTGACCTTTACGCTTCCTTTTTCCGTATACTTAATGGCATTATTGATAATATTGAGCATTACCTGGCGGATCCTTATTTCATCCCCCAATAATCTGACCGGCGTGTCATTATGAACATTTACTTCGAACGCAAGTCCTTTGCCTTCGGCTTTCCTCTTTGTCATATTGATCACATCATAAAAAACCGAAGCGCTGTCATACTCAATGGGGATGATCTCCATTTTCCCCGATTCGATCTTACTGAGGTCAAGGATATCATTGATTATTGATAGCAGGGTCTTGCTCGCGCTTCTAATATCGAGTGCGAATTTGCTTATAGACGGATCATTTGATTCCCGCAGTATCATCTCGTCCATGCCAATGATCGCATTCATAGGCGTCCGGATCTCATGCGACATGTTGGCAAGGAAATTACTCTTGGCCTTATTGGCCGCAACAACCCGCTCCTCGTTGAACTTTCTGAGTCTCGAGGCATAATCGTTCAGGTTCGAGAGCATGGAGAGATCCTGTTGAAGTCTCGCATTCTCACGTTTTAAAATCTTATTCTCTTTTTCCAGATTCTTTGTATTTTCCATGATAATCCTTTATTGACCCACCTTACAAATATCATTTTACTATAAAGGCTGACAAAATTCGAGCATCTATACCAAATATCATCAAAAAACCAGTTCAGCCGAAACGTATTGGGCCGCAAGTGCGCAGTTCGGCTGTGAATGATAACGTCGCATTTGTAACTTGTTTTCCATAGTTGGTTTTGTGATCAGCGTAATGAAATAAGAAAGGCGGCGAATGATCTCAAAAGATCTCTCGCCGCCGTTTTCATTATGCTATTTCTCCACCGGAAAGCAAACCTCTGTCACGTACTCTTCCGGATCCTGTGTCTGCGCCGGGCTCACGTGATAGATATTGAACATCGGCCCGGATGTCTTGTATCCGTTCGCATTGATCCAGCCGATCACCGCCGCATACACGTCCGTCATCTGTTCATAACCGCCCTTGAAGACACAGCTTGCCACCTCGACTGCCGGCAGCGTTTTGAACTTCACGTGCTCCGTGTCCCGGCATTTTCCTTTCACCGTCATCCACGCAACGATCTCCACGTTTTCTTCCTTGTATTCCTGGTCCAGGAAATCACAGCCAGCAAGGCAGGGTTCCGCGGAATTGAAAATCTCCTTACTTTCTCTCATCATCTCCCAGGCCATCCCTTCATCCTCATAGCGGGGAACGACCATATGAACCGTGGCAGCATATCTCTCGGGAATTGTCTTTACCGTAACGTTGTAACTCATGTTTTGCTCCTTTCTCAGCCTCTTCCGGGCTGTATCCAGAAGCATCAGTTTGTACTCCGTTTCCTTGTACTGATCCGCCAGTTCCTTCTGCCTGGCGGCAAGGAATTCATCCAGTTTTTCCTTGTCGTCGTAGATATCCAGGATCTTTACAATATCAGCCAGGGCAAAGCCCATGTCCTTCAAAGCCGTGATCCTTCCGATGACAGAAAGCTGGTCCTCGCGATAATAACGATATCCGGTGAATTCGTCGATCTGTGCCGGCTTCAGCAGGCCGATATCGTCGTAGTGGCGGAGCATTCTGATACTTACTCTGGATAGTTTTGAAAACTCACCTATTTTAAGCATTTCTTACCTCCATGGATGTTTCTTTCTTGAGCTCACCACTACCTTAATCCCTACCATAATGTGAGAGTCAATACCTATATATGATTTTTTTCGTCTGCTCTCATTTGAACCCTTTAGTCCTGAGCGATCACAATAAAGCAATCGTCTTCTCCCCACTGAACCAGATCCGATTTCGGCGGGTTGCAGATGATAGAATAGCTGTCCGTTTCCCGGTCATACTTCCGATAGCCGACCAGCACTTCCTGACGGATAGCTGCCGCAATACCGGCAGTGAAAATATCAACCGGCCGGTCGATCCTGATATAATGCTTTGCCGGACGGACATAGATTTCGGATCCTTCATCCGTCAGCAATTCACTAAAGATACTCTTCAGTTCCCGATACTGGGAGATCTGCGTCATCATGAGGCTCGCGATATTACGGCCGATGACGAAATCGTTCACCTCCGTGATCTCTGCCAGTTCCTGATTCTCTGCCCTTAAGACCTCACTGGTCACCTTCATGCGGTAGCCCTGAGAAGACAGATATTTCAGCTGCAGCAGGATCATAAGGATCTTTGCATCCTGCTGTTCCGCTTCTTCTTCGGTGTATTCATCCCCGGTGTCGGCCAGGACCAGCACCAGTGTGTTCTCTTTCTTCAGAAGCTTCTGCAGCTCTACCCGGCTGTAGATATCGGTGATCAGTACCTTTATGCGGATATTCTGATAACGCAGAGCGCAAAGCTCCTCATAGTGCTCCGCCTCGTCCTCCGGGATCGCGATGGTAACAAGTGAATTCGGCGCCACATAGTGGTCTTCCTCCGAAAGGATCGCAGGAATGTTCCGGCTGTACCCCAGGATCAGAATGTCATTGGTCAGCGGCTGTTCCGGTACTCGCTCCATCAGGATCGCGGACTTCTGAACTTCTGCAGGCTCCTCCGTAGGTGTGCTGAGGCCATCGTCCTCCGCGAAGAGGATGAGCTGGTCGCCCTCCACGACACAGTATTCCGGATCAGGATTCAGAAGGATCTTGCCGTCAGCCTTCCTGACACCGGCAACGATAGAAACCGGGAAGTAAAGATTCAGTTCGCACATGGATTTCCCGATCACTTCCGGATGTTCTTCGATATAGAACTCGCTTCCTTCATAGTCAAAGAGCTCCGTGTAGACAGCGGAAAGACCCGCATGCCGGCTCGTATGCGCGATGATCCGGCTCATGGCATCCCGGAAGCTCAATATCTCCGCATAACCCTCACCGGCGATCTCGGCGGCCTCCACGTTGTGCTCATCGTGGATCACTGCGGTGATATAGCAGGATGCGTTTTCCGACTCCTTGATGAGCTTCGTTACGGCGAGGATGCTCTTGATCGTCAGAAAATCATTGTCCGTATTAATGATAACGCTGCGGCAGGTATCGATCGAGCAGACCGAAAGATCCGAAAGATCGCATATGTTTCCGGAACGGCAGATAATTTTCGTGGTCTTTGTGTCCGGGAAACGCTGGCGGATACTCTCATCCATCTCATCCTTCGGAAGGTGGTTATCCATGATCACAAGCCCGACCCGTTTCTGGTTCAGGTTGGCTTCGATCAGCTCGGAGATGATCGTATACAGGCCGTTAGCCGCGCCGAGGATCACCACATGGTTCTCTTCTACAACCATGGATTTCCCGCGCTGCAAATCCTTCACTTTTTCGTCGATGGCATTGCAAATGATACCGGTCAGCGTACTGGTGAGCAGGATCCCCACAAAACAGACCACGATCATGAAAATGATCTTGGGGATGGAAGCGCCGGCATCATCTCCGATAAACCCGGGATCCATCACATGCGTCAGGGCCGCCCAAAGGCCACTTGAAAAGCCCTCTTCCGGGGAAAAGATCGCATAGACCAGAAGCCCCAGGAGAAACACGGCAACCACGGTCACTATAATAAGAAGGCGGATCAGGGCACCGGTGCCCGAAGACATCTGATTGTCAAACCAATAACGAAATCTGTTTTTCTTTTTCTTATTCATTCTGTCAAACCCTTTCTTCCGGCCAGTCCTGTTATCAGGCCTTAAAAAGCCGGCAGTTGTGCAAACAGATAACAACTCCCCTTAGTATACATACTTGTATGTTAATCCGCAAGAATATGTTGATCCTTATTCCTGTTCCCCGTTACTATTCACGCCCTTCCAAGGCTGTGAATAGTTACTGGTCTCCTTCACCCGTCACCACATCCGCGACGATGCAGCCTGTTACGGCGACAAGGTCCTCCGGCTTAAGCTCGATCTGAAATCCGACTTTACCCGCACTGACATACATTTTCTCATATTGCAGAGCTGTCTCATGAAGAAAGGTTTTAAATGGCTTCTTCATCCCGATCGGCGAGCATCCGCCATGTACATAACCGGTCAAAGGCAGCAGATCCTTCTGCTTTATCATGCTGACAGACTTCTCGCCGGAGGCTTTTGCCGCTTTCTTAAGATCCAGTTCTGCCTCGACAGGAACTGCAAAGACATAATACGCCCCACTCTTCCCCTGCGTCACAAGGGTCTTAAACACTTTACCCGGTTCTTCTCCAAGAATACCGGCGATCTCTTCCCCGGTGAGTGCAGGATCCGGCTCATAGGAATGGCTTTGATACTCTATTTTTTTACTGTCCAGCACTCTCATCACATTTGTTTTATCGTTTTTCATCCTTATTTTTTCCCTTCCCGGCACATCCCCTGATCGCTGCCGCAATTTCCCGTAAAAGTGCCATCCCATATCAGGTTATTGACCCATATCAAAAAATATTATAAACTGTTTTATCCTTTGCCATATGAACCCAAAGTTATCTATTATGCTCATGCCAACGAAAAACTCTTATGTTGGAAGATAATAGGCGGTAAAACCGGCATCTTTGGCTATAGAATAGATGTTTTGTCACACAAAATCAACACAAGATTACGGAGGAAACGTATATGATCGAATACCGAATAGCAACAAACGAGGACATAGAGCTTTTGATGAGCAGCCGTCTTGAAATGCTCAAGGTTGTAAATGATCTGCCCGAAGATTACGCCTATTCGGATGAAATTGTAAGGGAGAGCCGTGACTATTTCATAAACGGTGATCAAACGACTGTGCTTGCGATAGACGAAGAAACCGTTATTGGCTGCGCATCCATCAGCTATATACAGATCATGCCCACGTTTTCTCATCCAACAGGGAAAAGGGCACACCTTATGAACGTTTACACGAAGAGCTCTTATCGCAGGAAGGGCATCGCTCGCAAGATGTGTGAGATGCTGATCCATGATGCCTGGGATAAGGGAGCTACAGAAATAAGCCTGGATGCAACCGAAAGCGGAAGGCCGCTTTATGCAAGTCTGGGATTTTTGGATTCTGCGGAATGTATGGTTTTAACCAAGCGGTGATTGACATCTTCTCCATCAGGGGCTATGGTTATTCTGTGAGCATCTTTATGAACAAGCCAAAAGTAAATTACGAAGAAAACGGAAGGCTTTGATTACGAAAAGGAGATAGAAATGAAATTGAGAAACCACACCGGAAAACACGTGACAAAGGCAGCTCTGGCGCTCTCTCTTGCTGCGGTTCTCGGTACGGGAGCGTTTACCGGGGTCATCGGGGCGAAAGAGCAGACGGTTCTGCCCTCAAAGGAGAGCCTCCTTGCTATGGAAGAGGAACGCCCTCTGGCCTATAAGTCGGAGGCGGCCAGAAAGGCGGTCATTTCTGAGGCGGCAGCCCTACCCTCAAAGGTGGACCTTCGCGCCTTCGATACCGGAAACGGAATAAAGGACTATACAACCGGCATA
>JAEESA010000158.1 GCA_016286115.1 Lachnospiraceae bacterium | reverse complement strand
AAAGGCGAATACATCGGTTCCATTCGGGAGATCATTGAACTGCAAAAGGACGGTGCCGTTGACTTTGCAAAATGGCAGCAGCAGCCGGAGGATCAGAGAGATCCCTCCGTGCTGACGGATCCGGTAAAGGAACAGCTCCTGACATTCCATGTCATTGACTGGCTTTTGTGTAATTTTGATACAAAAGGAGAAAATCTTCTGACCCGTTCCGACGGAAAGCTTGTTTCCATCGACAAGGAGGGGGCTTTGACAAAAATCATGGACGATGGCGCCCAGAAAATGAGCGTGACCTATGCGCCGCATACGGACGAACCTATTTACAACATCTTTTATCGTATGTTCCGTGACGGCAAAATTGATTTTACCCCTCAGAATATAGATGTACTGGACAAAGTGATCCAGAAAGTGGAAGAGAAGTCGGATGAGGAGTATATGAAACTGTTTGAGGATTACTATCCCTGTATCTGGTTCAATAAGGAGGAAAGACAGAAACGAATCAAGGAACGGAAACAGAACTTAAGAGCTTCCTATGTCACGTTTCTTAATGAGCTGAGACCGGAGGAGAAGCTGGGGGACCGGCTGAAAAAGGATTCTCAGCAAGGATAAGGCATTCCATAAAATGATCATAAAGGAGGAAGAAGATTATGGACAAGTATGTATGCGAACCCTGTGGTTATGAATATGACCCCGAAGCCGGCGATCCGGATAACGGGATCGACCCCGGCACAGCCTTTGAAGATCTGCCCGATGACTGGGTCTGCCCCTTATGCGGCGCCGGAAAGGACGAATTCAAAAAAGCGGAATAACGCATCCTCGCGTTGACAAAAAAAGCCTCCGAACGTAAAATACGAAGAGTATAACGATATTTTACGCGCGGAGGTCTTTTTATGTCCGAAAGTTACAACCACGGCGCCATTGAGAAGAAGTGGCGCAAGATCTGGGAAGAAAAACCAATTAATCCCAGAGACGAAAAGAAAGAAAAATATTACTGCCTGGATATGTTCCCGTATCCGTCCGGAAACGGTCTGCATGTGGGCCATTGGAGAGGCTATGTGATCAGCGACGTGTGGAGCCGCTATCAGCTCATGCAAGGGAAATACGTGATCCATCCGATGGGGTGGGATGCGTTCGGTCTGCCGGCGGAGAACTATGCGATCAAGCACGGCGTTCATCCGGCGGTTTCCACGGAATCCAATATCAAAAACATCAAGCGCCAGATCCGGGATATCGCGGCGATCTATGACTGGGATATGGAAGTCAATACAACGGATCCCGAGTTTTACCGCTGGACGCAGTGGATCTTTGTGCAGATGTTCAAAAAGGGCCTTGCTTATGAAAAGGAAATGCCCTTGAACTGGTGCCCGAGCTGTAAGGCCGTTCTGGCCAATGAAGAGGTCCGGGAAGGAAAATGCGACCGCTGCGGCGCGGAGGTGACGAAGAAGAACCTGCGCCAGTGGATGCTGAAGATCACGGCCTATGCGGACCGGCTTTTGGACGACCTGGACAAGCTGGACTGGCCGGAAAAAGTGAAAAAGATGCAGACCGAGTGGATCGGCCGGTCTTACGGGGCGGAAGTCGATTTTCAGGTTGACGGCAGAGAGGATAAGATCCGGGTTTATACGACACGTCCGGACACCCTCTACGGAGCCACCTTCATGGTCCTTGCGCCGGAGCATGCGCTCGCAAAGAGCCTGGCAACGCCCGAAACAAAGGACGCGGTGGAAAAATACATCGCCGACGCGGCAAATAAGTCCAACGTGGACCGGATGCAGGATAAGGAAAAAACCGGCGTGTTTACGGGATCCTATGCGATCAACCCGATGAATCAGGAAAAGATCCCGATCTGGCTGTCGGATTACGTTCTTGCGGATTACGGTACCGGCGCGATCATGTGCGTGCCGGCGCATGACGACCGTGACTTTGCGTTTGCGAAGAAATTCGGCATCACGATCCGCCAGGTCATCGCAAAAGACGGGAAAGAGATCCCGGAGATGGAGGAAGCCTACACCGAGGCCAGCGGAACGATGATCAATTCCGGGGACTGGAACGGCAAGGAATCCGCGGATCTGAAGAAGGAAGCGCCCCATATTGTAGAAAAAATGGGGATCGGCCAGGCGAAGAAGAACTTTAAGCTCCGTGACTGGGTGTTCTCGAGACAGCGTTACTGGGGAGAACCGATCCCGATCATCCATTGCCCGGACTGCGGCGCCGTGCCGGTGCCGGAAGAAGAGCTTCCGGTCCGCCTTCCCGAGGTGGAGAGCTATCAGCCCACCGATACCGGAGAGTCGCCTTTGGCTGCGATGGACGCCTTTGTGAACTGCAAATGCCCGAAATGTGGGAAAGACGCAAAACGGGAGACCAACACGATGCCCCAGTGGGCCGGGTCTTCCTGGTATTTCCTTCGTTATGTGGACAATAAGAACGAAAATGCGCTGATCTCTCCGGAGGCGGCAAAGAAATACCTGCCGGTGGATATGTACATCGGCGGCGTGGAGCACGCGGTGCTGCATCTTCTGTATTCGCGGTTCTACACCAAGTTTTTATATGATATCGGCGCGGTTCCCTTCGAGGAGCCTTTCACGAAGCTCTTTAACCAGGGCATGGTGACCGGCAAGAACGGCATCAAGATGAGCAAGAGCATGGGTAATGTGGTTTCTCCGGATGACCTTGTCGTGGATTACGGCTGCGACTCCCTGCGGCTCTACGAGCTCTTTGTGGGCCCGCCGGAGCTGGACAGCGAGTGGGACGACCGCGGGATCGACGGGTGTTTGCGGTTCCTGTCGAGATTTTGGAACCTCTTCCACAGCGAATACGAAAAAGACGTGCCGGAAACGAAGGAACTGCTGCGGGAACGCAACCTCCTTGTTTATGATATCACGACGCGCCTTGAGAGCTTCAGCCTGAATACCGTGATCTCCGGGTTTATGGAGCACAATAACACCCTGCTTTCCATGGCGAAGAACGGCGGGGTGGACAAAAAGACGATGGCGACGTATGTGCAGCTTCTGGCTCCGTTTGCGCCGCATATCGCGGAAGAATTGTGGGAAAAGCTCGGAAACACAGAATCTGTCTTTGCCAGTGGATGGCCGGCATACGATGAAGCCCTTCTGGAAGCGGACGAGATTGAGGTCGCCGTGCAGGTGAACGGAAAGGTGAAGGCCGTGATCAAGGTCGCCAAGGACATCGATAAGGACGGGGCGATCGCAGCGGGCAAGGAAGCACTCGGCGATAAGCTGACCGGCACGATCGTGAAAGAGATCTACGTGCCCGGAAAGATTGTAAACATTGTTGCAAAGTAAGGAGTAAAAATGAGCAGGATTGAAATGAAGACCCCGATCGTCGAGATGGACGGGGATGAAATGACCAGGATCTTATGGCAGCTTATTAAGGACGAGCTTTTGACGCCGTTCATCGACCTGAAGACCGAGTATTATGACCTTGGCTTAAAGAACCGGGATGAGACAAATGACCGGGTGACCGTGGACAGCGCCGAAGCGACGAAACGGCTCGGCGTGGCCGTAAAATGCGCGACGATCACGCCGAACGCGGCGCGGGTGGAAGAGTACAAGCTGAAGGAAATGTGGAAGAGCCCGAACGGAACGATCCGGGCGATCCTTGACGGCACGGTCTTCCGTACGCCGATCAGCGTGAAGGGGATCACGCCGAACGTGCGGACCTGGGAAAAGCCGATCACGATCGCGCGTCATGCTTACGGAGACGTCTATAAGGCGACCGAAATGAAGGTGCCTGGCCCCGGAAAAGCGTATCTGCTCTTTGAAGGCGAGGACGGCGAGGTCAAAAAGGAGCTGATCCATGACTTTAAGAGCGCGGGGATCCTGCAGGGCCAGCATAACCTGATCCCCTCGATCGAAAGCTTCGCAAGGAGCTGCTTTACCTATGCGCTGGATATGAAGGAAGACTTATGGTTCGCGGCGAAGGACACGATCAGCAAGCAATATGACCACACGTTTAAGGATATCTTCCAGGAGATTTTTGACGCGGAATATAAGGCAAAATTTGAGGAAGCCGGGATCACTTACTTCTACACCCTGATCGACGACGCGGTGGCGCGGGTCATGAAGGGAAAGGGCGGCTTTATCTGGGCCTGCAAGAACTACGACGGGGATGTCATGAGCGATATGATCAGCTCGGCGGCAGGCAGCCTTGCCATGATGACTTCCGTCCTGGTCTCGCCCGCAGGGATCTATGAATACGAGGCAGCGCACGGCACCGTGCAGCGCCACTACTATAAACACCTGGCCGGCGAGGAAACGAGCACGAATTCGATCGCGACGATCTTTGCCTGGACCGGGGCGCTTCGTAAACGCGGGGAACTCGATAACCTGCCGGAGCTCAGCGCATTTGCGGATAGGCTTGAAAAAGCATCGCTTTCGGTGATCGAGAGCGGGCGTATGACAAAGGATCTGGCGTTACTTACGGAGCTTGAAAATCCGGTGGTCTTAAACAGCCAGGATTTCATCAAAGCGATCCGGGCGGAACTGGAGAAATAAAATCTTTTACTTGGAGAGGGGAGCATGGGGAAGGAAAACTATCAAAGCGCTATAGAGAAGGTGCGGATCCCCATTCTGGTGCTGGATCAGAAATGGCATCAGATATTTCTTGTGCATGGGAAACCGGAAGAGATCGAGGAAAAGGAAAAGGCTCTGGGGGAGCTTTTGGCGCAGCAGGGGAAGCTGAACAGCGACATGAAGGACCTGAAGAAGGTCAAACAGCAGCTCATGGACGGGATCGTGGCGAACATGGACGAAACCGGCGCTTCCGGCTCCTCGGATGCGAAAAAGGCGGATGATTCAAAGCGCCTTATTGAAGAAGTGAACGATAAGCTGGCGGCGCTGGAGGATCAGATGCTGGAGCTGCCGGGGCAGATCAAGGAAGTCAATGAAGAGCTCATGCTGATGACCATGGATTACTGCTATGATTCATTCCGGAAGAACTCGAAGGAGATCCGGGAGATCGCGGACTGGATCAAGCAGGTGCGGCATGACCTGAAGGTGAACGTGGTCAAAAAGCAGAACCGCGAGATCAACATGCGCCAGATCTATTCCTATATGAACGACATCTTCGGACCGAGGGTCGTGGATGTTTTTGATCTGGAGAATGATGACGTGGAGATGAATTTCCACGAAGAAGAGAAAGCGAAAGCGGCGGAAGGGACGGATAACAAATGAATCGAGAAGATCAGGCGGCGGCGCTTCTTCCGAAACGGCCGAATGACGGAAATAAAGGGACCTTCGGAAAGGCCCTTTTATTTGCCGGAAGCGTGGACTGCGCCGGCGCTGCGGTCTTTGCGGCCGAGGGCGCGTATCGCGCCGGAGCGGGGCTGGTCAAGCTGGTCTCACCCGAGGAAAACCGCTTCATCATTCAGACGGCAGTACCGGAGGCGCTGCTTTTTTCTTACCTGAAAGACCGGTTGGACCTGCAGATGATCAAAGAACAGTTTCTGTGGTGTGATTCCGTTCTGATCGGGCCCGGGCTTTCCAAAACCAGGACGGCAAAGGAGCTTCTATCGCTCGTGAAGGAGCTTGATGAAAAGCCGGTGGTTTATGACGCGGACGCCTTGAACCTCCTGGCGATGGAAGGGGAACTGCCGAAAACAGATGCGCCCAAGGTCTTTACGCCCCATATCGGGGAGATGAGCCGGCTCATTAAGCGACCGGCTGCGGAGATCAAGGCGAACAGGATTGAGATAACGAAAGACTATGCAGAGAAAACGGGAGCCGTTGTGGTCTGTAAGGATCATGTGACCGTAGCTGCGGCGCCGGGAGAAGAGCCCTGGGTTTGGGAAGGCAATAATTCCGGTCTCTCGACAGGCGGCAGCGGCGACATCCTGGCGGGGATCTTAACGGGGCTGTTGGCCGGGAAAATGAAGGCCTTTAACGCGGCAAAGCTCGCGGTCATGCTGCACGGCCTGGCCGGAGAAGAGGCAGCTTCGCGCTGCGGGAAGACGGCGATGATGGCGCGGGATATATTGGCTGCATTGCCTTTTGTCTTGAAAAAGTTGGAGGACATACAGGAGAAATAAATGAATCAGCACAGCAGGATCTGCGCCAAAATCGACCTTGGCGCGATCAGGGAAAACTTCCTTGCCATGGAAAAGCTTTTACCGCAGGGGACGAAAATGTTCGCCGTGATCAAAACGGACGGCTATGGCCACGGTTCTCTTGAGATCGCGGAGGAATTAAAGGATCTTCCGGTTACCTGCGGGTTTTGCATCGCGACCGTGGAAGAGGGAATGGCGCTTCGAAAGGCAGGGATCAAAAACAGGATCCTGATCCTTGGATACACGTTCCCGGATACTTATGATGAAATTGCCCGCTGGGATCTTACGCCTGCGGTCTTTACGGAGGAAGCGGCGGCAGGACTGGATGCATCGGCAAAGAAGGCCGGAAAGAAGATCAATATCCATCTGGCCGTGGATACCGGAATGAGCCGGATCGGCCTGCCGGCTTCGGATGCAGGCGTGGAGGAAGGCGTAAAGATCGCTTCTTTCGAAAACCTTGCCGTGGAAGGGATCTTTACGCACTTTGCGAAAGCCGATGAAAAGGATAAAACCTTCTCAAAAATGCAATATGACCGCTTCACAAAAATGATCCATGCGTTTGAAGAACGGGGACTTACCTTCTCCCTTCGGCACTGCGCGAACAGCGCCTCGATCATCGACCTGCCGGAGTTTCATCTGGATGCGGTGCGCGCGGGGATCACGCTTTACGGGCTCTGGCCTTCGGATGAGGTACAAAAGGAAAAGCTTCCGATCAAACCCGCGATGCGGCTCGTGAGCCATATCGCCCACGTGAAGACGGTGCCGGCGCAAACGCCGGTGAGTTACGGCGGGACCTTTGTGACGGAAAAGGAAACCGTGATCGCGACGATCCCGACCGGGTACGGAGACGGCTATCCAAGAAGCCTTTCCAATAAGGGGTGGTGCCTGATCGGAGGGAAAAAGGCGCCGATCTTGGGACGGGTCTGTATGGATCAGTTCATGGCGGATGTGACAAAGATCCCGGAGGCGAAGATCGGAACGGAGGTCGTTCTCATCGGAGACACCCTTACGATGGAGACGGTCGGCGACCTCTCCGGCCGCTTTAACTATGAACTGGCGTGCGATATCGGCTCGCGCGTGCCCAGAGTGTTCGTAAAGGATCAGAAGATCGTAGCCGAAAGATTTTTTTAAGAAAAAGGAAGTTGTGAATGGACGAAGAACATAAACCGAAGGAGAGCTTTTTTAAGCGCGTGTTTGCGCGCTCCAAAGATGAGAATGGCCTGGAAAACGAGATCATGTCCATGGTCAGCGAGGGGCAGGATAAGGGCATGCTTGAGGAAAGCGAAGCCGAGATGATCGGCAATATCTTTACGCTGAACGACAAGGACTGCAGCGATATCTGCATCCCACGAAAGAAAATGTGCTGCCTGAAGGCGGATCTGACGCTGAAAGAAGCGCTCCCGATCATCACCGAGAGCACGTTTTCCCGCTTCCCGCGCTATGAAAACAAAAACGACCATGTGATCGCCATCCTCCATCTCAAG
>JAEESA010000157.1 GCA_016286115.1 Lachnospiraceae bacterium | reverse complement strand
TGCCGTTTGATATCGTGAAATTCGACCGGTCTCTTGTGATCGCGAGCAGCACCGACACCCGTTCGGAAACGATGGTGACGCACCTTGCGAACATGTTCAGCGCGATGAACTATTCTGTCCTATACGAAGGCGTGGAGGATGCGTCCGACGAGGAACGCTGCATGCGCATGTACGCGAAGTATTTGCAGGGTTATAAGTACTCGCGGCCGATCCCGATCGCAGAGTTAAAGAACTTCTTCGAGAAGCTGGCAGCTCAGTGAAAGTGAACATGAAATTTCACCGCCTCCGGTCTGATCCGGAGGCGATTTTTTAAGAGGAGAAACTTGAAAAACGTGGAAAAGTACGAATGCAGAAAAGCGCAGGGCGGGTTTGCCGCCGGAAGCGTATTTCTTTTGCGAACCGGATATGAGGAGCATAGCTTAAGGTCGGAAAAGGCCGAAGAGGAGCGGCTGGAGGAAGCGGTTGAGACGCTGATCCAAAGGCTTTCTTTCCGTAGGGAACGGTCGGAGCGGGTGGCGGCGGAGCTCATCGACGCGGAGATCATGATCCTGAAGGATGAGTTCTTTATCGGATACGCAAAAACGCTGATCCGTGAAGAGGGCCTTTCTGCGGCGGAGGCCGTAAAAAAGGCGGGGACGGAAGCCTGCGAGAAGCTCTGTGAGAGCGATGACGAAATGCTGCGGGAGCGCTCTGCTGACGTTCGCGGGCTGGCGGAGACCCTGCATTCGCTCCTTTCGGGGCGGGAGGTTTTGCTGCCGGAAACGCCTTGCATTCTGGTGGGAGAGAGCATCAGCCCGGGGAGCGTTCTGATGACCGAGCCCGGACGGATCCTCGGGATCCTGACCGAAACGGGATCGAGGACTTCACACCTTTCGATCCTCGCGGAGCATTACGGGGTGCCGTATCTTTATGGGCTGGAGGATCTTACAAAAAAGATAGGAGACGGCGATTTCCTGATCCTGGACGGAGAAGAGGGCATTGTTACCGTGAACCCGGACGAGAGCGCGAGAGAAGAAGCCCTTCGCCATAGGAAAGCCCCGCAGAAAAAGGCGCCGGAGAAAACGGGAATAAAGGTTTATGCGAATATTGCGGGAACGAAGGAGCTGGATGCGGTCTTGAAAGCCGGTGCGCGCGGGATCGGGCTCGTGAGGTCGGAGTTCCTGTTTTTCAACAGGCCCAAAGCCCCGACGGAAGAAGAGCAGGTTGCGGCGTATCAGGAAATCGTTTCGGCGATGGAGCCGAAGGAGGCCGTGATCCGTTTGCTGGATATCGGCCCGGACAAGCACCCCGTGTGGCTGCCGATGAAGGACGAGGCGAACCCCGCGATGGGGCTGCGTGGGATCAGGGTTTTGCTGACGAACAAAGACCTTCTTAGGACGCAGCTCAAGGCGCTTTTACGCGCAGCGGTTGCGGGGAATTTAAAGATATTGATCCCGATGGTCACCTCTTTATGGGAGCTTGATGAAACGAAAAAAGAGATCGAAACCGCTGCGGCTGAACTCAGTGCGAGGGGGATCCCGTTTCGTATTCCCGAACTCGGCGTGATGATCGAAACCCCTGCGGCGGTGATGCTCGCCCCGGAGCTTGCCGAAAAAGCAGCGTTTTTCAGCATCGGGACAAACGATC
The DNA here is from genome assembly GCA_016286115.1 of Lachnospiraceae bacterium. Taxonomy (GTDB): domain Bacteria; phylum Bacillota; class Clostridia; order Lachnospirales; family Lachnospiraceae; genus RUG12461. Next base: position 5,929 of record JAEESA010000157.1, on the reverse strand, counting down.
TCACGCAGTTCACGCTCGCAGTTGACCGTGAAACAGAAGACACGGATCCTGCTTACGATCCGTGTCATGAGGCTGTATTCAAAATGATCGCTCTTACCGTGAACGCCGCGCATGCGGCGGGCATTCCCGTTACCGTCTGCGGCGAGCTCGCTGTGATCCCCGAGGCTGCCGGCAGGCTCATCGCTCTTGGCGTGGATGCGCTGTCGGTGCCGGTGGGGAGGATATGAGTTAGTTTATAGAAACATTTCCGATATCGGAGTGTGCCCGTACGTCGCCGATCTCGCCGTCCAGTGAGACGTTTCCGACATCCGTGTCACAGGTTCCGCTTGAGATGGTGCAGTTGTGGGCTTCGATGTTTCCGGCATCAACCTCTGCGCGGATTGAGAAGATCTCGGAGCTGTCCATGCCCAGATTCCCTGCGTCGAGTTCCGCCTGCAGCTCATCCGTTTTGCTGTGGTACAGATTGACATTTCCTGCATCCACTTCCATCATGATCTTGTTCGACAGGATGCTCTCAAGGTTCAGATTTCCCGCGTCAATTACAAAGGTGTAGTTTTCCGCGTCCACAGCGTTTATGTTGACATCACCTGCGTCGACTTCGACTCTGCCGCTTTTTAAGCTCGTGTTTGCCGGGAGCGTGACCCGGATCTCATGCTGGCCGCCTAAGGCGCCGGGCAGGGAGAAGAGGGCGAACCCGTTATTCGTGCTGATGATGCGGAGCGTGCCGTTATTCAGCTCCACCCTCGGCTTCAGGGCCTCGGGCAGGTTATAGTAAACAGAGAACTTGTCTCCTTTCTGGATCGTGATATTCGCGCTGTCCACGTTCATGTCCAGCACACTCACTTCACCGTTGAAGCTGAGCGTTTCCTCTACTTGTTTCGTGCTGGTGGAAAAATTTAAGTTCCTGCCTCTGAATACGTTGAAGTATACGCCGAAGATGATCGCGATCACAGTTATGATCGATGCAACTGTAATGATTATTTTTGCTGCCTTTGTCATGTCTAAACCTCCTTTTATTCGTCGTCTGCTCTGCAGGCAATGATCACGACTCTATGCATCACACCGGCGATCGGCCAGATGATCCAGGTTAGCCCCCACTGGAAGGTCAGGAAGCTGAGAGCCAGATACAAACAGGTGGTCACGGGCCAGTAGATCGCAACGATCGTTTCGGCTATCTTGTTCTTGTAACGGATGGGGCGCTGCGTTTCTTCCGCATAGGTTCCGCTGATCGTAGTCGCGTCGTTAAGGCGGAGGAGCAGGTCAAAGCCGCCGCTCACGTTGGAGGCGTAAACAATGAGGAATACGCCGATGCCGATCATAAGGAACATGAGCGCGGGAGCGACATTTCCCACATCGCCGAAGTGGAACAGGTTCGGGATCCAGCAGATGATACATAAGATCACGCCGAGTGATACGCAAAGCGCTCTGACCATTTCAAATCCGCGCCGTCTTTCTTTCACATAATCTGCGGTGGCCATATCGATCCTGCATAATTCCGTCTTCAAAAACTTCCATTCGGAGTCGATGAAGCTGCTGAAAATGATCAGGCCGACGCCGACCGCGATGCAGATGAACATACCGACTACGCCTGCCGCGCCGTGGCCTGCGAACAGTATCGTGCATCCGACGGAGATGATGCAGAACATCACGCCCAGCGCGAGTAAGAGGGATTTTTTGCCCCGGTTCGAGATGAACGCGGTTGCCTCTTCCATCGTGACCTGCCGGCGGGGGAGTTCCATCTCTTTGGTGCGGGTTTCTTCCACTTCTTTCTTCAATCCGAGGTCGTCCGCCAGGTCATCCAGATTTCCGAATTCGGAAATGACGGTTCCGACGGCCGTGTTCTCGTTCTGCCCTTCCGCGAGGAGTTCATTGTATTTGTCTTCCATCATCTGAAGCAGTTCCGCCTTGGCTTTGCGCACCTCCGGGGTGTTCGGCATGCCGGCAAACATTGTTTCAAGATATCTTTTAATTGTCTCCATTTTGCTCTCCTTTATGCTCGATGAATTTTTCTACGACTTCTCTGGTCACATCCCATTCCTCGCATTTAGCTGTGTAATAATCCTTGCCCTCGTTTGTAATGCGGTAATAGGTGCGTTTCTTTCCGTTCCCTTTCGGGTCCTGGTCTGCGGTGAATGACTCGATGTACCTGTTCTTCTCCATGCGGGTGAATGCCGAGTAGAGCGTTGTCTCCTTGATGACATATTTCCCGTCCGAGATCTCCTTGATCTGCCTCGAGATCCCGTAGCCGTATGACGGCTCCTTCATGAGAATGCTCAGGATCATGGTATCATTGTAGCCGCGGATCACATCACTGCTGATCTCTACCATATGCTACCTCCTGATTTATTCCTGTGCCTGTCGTACTACGTGTACCGTACTACGCTTACCGTACTACGGCTGTCGTACTATGTCTGATGCGGTAACTATACTCCATTGAATTTTGGTTGTCAACACTTTTTTTCGATTTTTAAAATATGACGGATCCAGCTTGCGGGACACATCATCGAATCGCAGAGGCGCTTTTGCTCGGGGACGCTTGCGTACGTTACTAAGCTTCCAGGCCCCTGTCGGGACCTGGGTCGCTAAGTAACGCGTAGCGTCCACGCTCTGCTCTTTCGATAATGGTCTCGCAAGCCGGATCCTGGTTTTGGAAATAGTAACGAAATATGGTACATAACGCCCATGCGTGCTATAATAGAAGGGCTTGAATTAAACTGACAAAGGAGATTTTCATATGAAAAAAATAAAGATCATCCCTATGCTTATTGCAGCGTCCCTCACTTTCACGGCTGCGGGCTGCGGAAACCAACAGGCGGCGAACAGCGCCGAGATTGAGGAGAAGATAAACGCGCTGGAGAATAAGCTGGACGCGATTATGGCGCAGGTATCGGACTCAACGGAGCCGACGGAGGCGGATACAGAGGAACGGGAGCTTTCCGATTCCGAGAAACAGGAAGTGGACGAAATTGTTGAGCATAATATTGCCGAAGTGGCGATCGAGGAAGAGGATGCATACCCTAATGTGGACGATCTGGGGAGTGACACGACCGCGCTTTCGCTGAATATCCCTGAATCCGAGCTTTCGGAGGCATCTTTACTCTTCAAGACGACGGACCTGGACGGCAATACGGTCACGAGCGACATCTTTATGGATTACGATATAACGATCATGCATATCTGGGGAACCTATTGCGGCCCCTGCATTGAGGAGATGGATAAATACGCGAAGTTTTATGATTCGATTCCGAGCAATATCAATCTGGTGGGGCTCGTTGTCGATGTGTACGACGGATATGAGGACAATGTGGACTATGCGAAGGAGATCCTCGGTTCCGCCGACGCGGATTTTCAGAATCTCCGAACCAGTGAAAGCCTGTACGAGCTGGAGGACGAGATCGATTATATTCCGTCCTCTGTCCTTGTGGACCGGTCAGGCCGGATCATCGGAGAGATCCTGGAAGGGGAAAGCTTTGAAGCGACACGGGAAAGGTTGAATGAGTACATTGGGTAAACGGATACTTCGGATCGTGATCCTGCTTTCGGCGGTGGCGTGTCTTACGGCGGGCGTGCTGACGCACGGCTTTAACGACGTGAGGAGCAAGGGAACCAAGATCTGCATGGAATGCATGGGGATCGGGTAATGGCGAAGGCAAAGGATCATTTCAGAAAATATGCGCGGCGTTATACGCAGCTGATCGCGGCTGTGCTGTATAACTGCCATCTGACGGGTTTCGCAAACGCCGAGATCTATAAGGGCCCGGTGAAAGGGATCTGTGCGCCGGGGCTGAACTGCTATTCCTGCCCGGGCGCGGTGCTTTCCTGTCCGCTCGGCTCGCTTCAGAACGCGCTGCAAAGATCCGCCAGAAGCTTTCCCTGGTACATGATCGGCACGCTGCTCCTTTTCGGGCTTTTTCTCGGAAGAGTGATCTGCGGATTCTTATGTCCCTTTGGTCTTATCCAGGAGCTGCTCGCAAAGATCCCGCTGCCGAAGATCAAAAAAAACCGCGTTACCAAAGCGTTGTCGTATCTGAAATACGTGATCCTGGTGGGCTTCGTGATCGTGATCCCGATCGTGAAGCTTGCGCCCGGATTCTGCAAATACATCTGCCCGGCCGGAACGCTGGAAGCCGGGATCCCGCTCGTTATCGCGGATCCGAAGCTCCAAGATTCCCTTGGCGCATTGTTTTCCTGGAAGGTGTTCGTGCTCGTGGCGATCGTGCTTTTATGCACGGTCTGTTACCGCGCGTTCTGCCGTTTCCTCTGCCCGCTGGGAGCGATCTATTCGTTCTTTAACCCGATCGCCTTCTTCGGGATCTCTGTGGACAAGGACAAGTGTACCGGCTGCAATGCCTGCATCCGCGTCTGCAAAATGGATGTTTCGCATGTCGGCGATCATGAATGTATCCACTGCGGGGAATGCAAAAAAATCTGCCCGGAGGACGCGATCTATTGGAAGCGGCCGGGATTAAATGCAAAAACTACCGGCAGGCAGCGGCCGGCCAAATAATAAGGAGTACCCATGGCAAAGTTACAGAAAAACAGCAATTCGATGATGACCAAACTGCTTTTCAGGCTGCTCCCGGTCCAGATCCTTCTGGCCCTGATCGGCTCGGTGAACGGATTCATTTCCAGTATCTTTGCCGGTAATTTTATCGGAGAGACCGCCATGAATGCGGTCGGGCTTTACGCCCCTATCAACCAGCTCCTGAGTTCGATCGCGGGCATGCTCCTCACCGGTTCCACGATCTTGTGCGGGAAACACATGGGAGAGAACGAGATCAAAAAGATGAGGGGCGTGTTTTCTCTGGATATGATCCTTACCACGTGCATCAGCATTGTCGCGATCATGGTGATCGTGATCATGGCGGTGTTCAACCTGACCAGTTTGATGACGGGAGACGATGAGGCCCGCGAGATCCTGAACGTCTACATGCTCGGCCAGGCGATCGGGGTCTTCCCCCTTCTGATGGGAGGGCAGCTGTCGTCCTTCCTTTCTCTGGAAAACAAGGTCCAAAGGACCACCATAGCAAGCATTGTCTATATCATCGTGAACCTGGTCTTTAATTACCTGTTTATCCAAGTTCTGCAGATGGGCGCTTTCGGGCTGGCGTTGGCGTCTTCCCTCGGAATGTGGGTGTTCCTTCTTATTCAGGCGCAGTATTTTTTGTCCGGAAAGTCCGAGATGAAGCTGATCCTGAAGGGCATCGACTGGTGGGAGCTGGGGTCGATCGTAAAGATCGGGCTCTCCGGGGCGATCTTGGGATACTATATCTCGTTAAGAGGCTTTATCGTGAACGGCCTGATCACAACCTATGTCGGGGGCCTTGGGATCTCCGCGTTTGTTGCGTCGGATTCGGTCCTTCAGTTTTTCTGGGCAATACCCGCGGGAATGTTGGCGGTTTCGAGAATGATGATCAGCGTGAGCGTGGGAGAGGAGGATAAGCATGCCTTAAAGGACGTGATGAGGACGGTGCTGTTTCGGTTTGCACCGTTGATGTGCGTCGTTTCCGTGGTCATCATCGCCTTGGCGGTTCCCTTTACGTCGCTGTATTTCCGTGATCCGTCGCAGTCGATCTATGGCATGACGGTCGCGGCGTTTCGGATCGTGCCGTTGTGTATGCCTCTCAGCCTTATCTGCGCGCATTTTATCTGTTACTGGGTGACCACCGGGCGGCATTTTATGGTCCACTTCATGTCCATTTTGGACGGCGTGGTCTGCGTTTCCGCCTATTCAGCGGTCCTTCTGATCGCCGGTGTGGGGATGAATGGCGTTTATATCGCCAATGTGCTGAACGGGGTGACAACGACCCTGGTCATCGTGATCTACGCCTGCATAAAGAACAGGGGTTTTCCCAAAAACATGGAAGAATTTCTTGTCATACCTAAGAATTTCGGAGTGGAGGATAAGGACCGGCTGGATTTTGTGATC
>JAEESA010000156.1 GCA_016286115.1 Lachnospiraceae bacterium | reverse complement strand
CTCGCAGATATTCATGATCGCCGGGTCATAGACCTCCTCCGAAAGGAAGCGGGAAAGGCCGGCCTTGATCCCGTTCCCCCAATCCCGCATGGAGGCAACATTCTTATTTGCATTCTGCGCTCTGAGTTTATTGATCTCCTCTGAATGAAGGAGGAATTTCACCGGCATGCAAAAGACAGGATCCCCCGCGGATACGAAGAAACCGTTTTTGGTGAGAAAAGCGTTCATCTCTTCATCCTCGCTAAAGAAGGAACAATGCAGCTCCTTCGTGTTCCCGCGCAAAATATAAAACAGCTCATCCATTAAATAGGACCCGACCCCGTTTCTTCTCTTCCCGGGGTCCACATAAAACCAAAGGAGAGCCGTATCCATCTTGTCCACACGAAATACGGCTGCTGCCAGAGGTTCATTTCCCTCGGACAAAAGCCCGAGGGAATACACTCCTTTAACATCCTCCTCCGGAAGGAGATGGATAAAGCTCTCCCTGTTTTGATCTGTAATTCTTGTCAGATTCATATATTTTACTTCTCCTGGAACGTTATTCTTCCTCTTCTTCTCTGTGTCCTCCCAAAAGTTCCACGACTTCATCCACGGTAGTTTTCCCTGTGGACACGTCCAACAGAACCAGATCCTTTTTATTAATCTGGATCCTGTCAAACCGCATCTTGTTCAGCCTTTTCTTTCGATACAGAGGAACGTGGAATCCTCTGTTATTTCTTCCGCTTTCATATCCCCTGTCATTTCTTTCTGTAAATAACCGACCGTCTCCTCCGGGCTGTGCGTTTCCTGCCCCCGAAGGGCATTGAGGATCTTATATGCTTCCTTTTCATCCTTTCTCCCGTCGCTCCGGTAAGCGCCGTCGGTATAGAGTAAAAGCTTATCCCCTTTTGCCAGCGTGAAACGAAAGCTCTTGAACGCCATATCCGGAAAGATCCCAAGGAGATAACTTTCCGCCCCTTCCTTCAGGAACGAAACCTCTCCCCCGTGGATCAGGATCGCCTGTTCATGCCCCGCGTTCACGGCCTCCACTTCGCCGCTGCTGATCTCATAGATCCCGCACCAGGCGGAAAGGCTTAAGTCATCCTCATTTGCCTGGCATAAATGCTCATTGATGACCCGCACGGCTTCGGTCAGAGGAATACCAAGCCTCGACAGGCTGTTGTTCAAGATCTTAAAAACGATCATGAACAAAGACGAAACCGAGCTGCCCGCACAGATATCCGCGACAACAAAACCGATATGGTCCTCATCTATCCTGAAAAAGTCATAATAATCGCCGCCGATGCCGGATGCCAGCATCTGGTCTGCGTATATATCAAAGGATGTTTCTTCCGGAAACGCCGGAAAGACATGTTGCATCAGATGTAATTTCAGATTTGCCGCCAGCGAAAGTTCGTTCTCAAGATGTTTATTTCTTGCCGCCAGCTCTTGATTTTCCTTGCGGAGCTCTTCGATCTCATCCCGAAACTTCTGCTGCTCCGCCGCGTGTTTTTTTGTTATGATCGCCATTACTCTTCCCTCTCCTGATAGACCGCTGACCAGACCTGCCCCGTTTTTTCCATGGAAACGCCGATCATCTTCTGCAGCGTATCCGCCAGTTTCTCATTCTTTCCGATGAAGACCAGGCGGCTTTCTGCGCCGCTGTGATCGGGAAGGCCATGTGCAAGGGCAGCCCGAAGCTTTCTAAACGACGCGGGATTTTCATTCTTTGTGGAGATCGCCGTAACGACCACATCGTTTCCTTCCCGCTTCGTTGTCACGATCCCTTCCGGTTTATCTTCCTCATCAAATTCCACAAAGGAAAGCCCCGGTTCGTATTCCCCGACGTTTAAGATCTCCCTTGAAAAACCGTTTTGGGAAAGAAAGTCCGACAGAGCCGCCATCTCTCTTTTGGGCATCCCTTTTAAGGAAACAACCTTCGGATCGTCCTTCATTCCTGCGACCCGTTTGAAATTCGGCGTGTCCAAAAGCTCTTTCACCGACAACGCATATACGGGGTCCGCCGGCAGGCAGGCAAAGCCGAGCCGGTCCAAAAAGGAAGTAACTTCCGGGCTCCCGTTATAATATGTAATGATGCTGCGTACGCCAAGACCGGCTGCGCAGTCCTTCGCCGCGTGAAAAAGAAGCGTTCCCCCGCCCCTGCGTCTGTATTTTTCATCGATGAACAGCCGTTCCACAAAGAGAACCCTGTTCGACACCGAAAACACGGCTGCTCCCGCTGCGAAACCGTCTTCGATAACGCCAAGCGCACTCCGGGAAGGCGGGACCTCTCCCCCTGTATAGGTCCTGAAGTAAGAGCTGTTTCCGGCTCCTATGCTTGTGATCTCCAATACCTCAGTACCTCCTGTACCTCACTATTGTACTCATCGACATATTTCTTCATCAGCTTTTCGCCGTATGCCTGTTCGCGAAATTGCGGCATTTCCCGCGGTGCGCTCACATGCTCTTTTGCGTTATTCTTCCGGATCATGATCTCGGTGAGCACAAAGCTCTTCAGCATTTTTTCCGCAAGTTCAACACGGGCGTTATGATTTTTCGCGTCCAGCTCCACCTCATCCGGATCCAGCGTAAACTCCTTTTCGTCCAGTTTCATGTAGACCGGATCGGAGATGATCTCTTTCCTTACACTGTACCAGGCGACAATGGAACAGAGCTTCTCCATCCGTTCCAAAAAACGCCGCTCCGCTTTTTCATCCAGATCCTTAAAGTAATCCGGATGCTCTTTTGTAAAGTAACGGAACGCGTCAAATTCTCCGCATAAACCCTCATACACGTCAGCATCGCGCGTGACCGTGTTGTCGTCCGTCAGATCCATTTCGGGAATATTGAAGGAAAAGAACTGCGTCGCCATCATATCCATGGCTTCATAGAGGCACTGCTCTTCGGTCGCATCCGGATCCGGCGAGATCCCGGCCATCAGCTCCGCCAGCTTTTTATTCTTCTCCGTGTCGTTTGTCATAAACCGGGAAAGCGCTTCAAAATCATCCACTGAAATGCGGTTCCGCTCTGTACCGGCGGCCTTCACGAGCGCCAGAAACTGTTTGTTCCGCATCTTTTCGGAAGCGTTCTTCAGCATCTCGGCGTTCTTTTTCCGGTCCTCCCGTGTCGGGATCCTGTCCTCCGGCGGCCGGGTCATGGTGCCGGCGTGAAGCTCTCCCTCCGCATTTTTTTGGTCCTCATCCTCCATCAGCTTATTGAGGCGGGCGTTATGGAGCTGTGTGGCATGGACGCGGTTAAACTCCCGCCGGTCCTCGCGGATCTTCACTGATTCCGTGCGGATCCGTTCCTCCGCCTTCTTATTCTCCACCTTCGTGCGGACTTCCTTCAGTTCCTTTTCCATAAGGACATCGGGCTCCTCCGCATCCAGATACTCCCCGATCTCCGGCAGCTCGTCATACAAAAGGCAGATCAGGCGGTTTCTGACCGGGCGGATCTCGTTCCGGTATTTGGAAAGGCGTTCTTCCTTAAAAATCCGCGGCAGGCCCTTTCCGTCCCGAAATGTTCCCGAGACCACCGCCATCTTTTTCAGAAGCCCCGAATAAGTTCCGAACAGGTGCAGCACCTCGTCCCCTTTATTCCCTCCCAGCAGGAGTTCCCTCTGATCAAGAACACTGATAAAACTGGGCATGTTGTAAGAAAAAAAGATGTGTCCATTGACCTTTACCGCCGGACGGTCCGCTTTCATTAATTTCTCCCCCTCTTCACACTGCGCTTCAAACTCCGGAAAAACAGTATACCCTCTCTTCAAAAGCTCTCTGATAAGATGCCGAAGCGAACGAACGTATTTTTCCATCAGGTCTTTTATCTCTGAACTCCTGTCCTCCCAGCCGTTCTCTTTTCCGGCCAAACGCTCCAGCAGCTTCCCCTCTTCCGTATCCAGAAACTTCGGATTCTCAAGATCCATATAGGTTTTGGAACGGATGCGCAAAGCCAGGTCATGCGCATAAAGCGCGGCAAGATACTCCCGCCTCGCTTTTAAGACCCCGTGGATCTCTTCAGACCCCTCTTCCGTAAGCTTCAGCACGATCCCTTCAAAGTACTGAATATCCGAAAGCTCCAAAAGCTCCACCCTTGTGTCGAGCATTTTGATCGGAACGGTTTTTAAGAACTCCGGATCCGAAAGTCCTTCCCATTTCTTCAGCTCTTCCTGCTTTGTGTTGTCAAAAAGAGCGTCCATGATCTCCGAGACCGGCCTGTTCCCGTCGAGATGAAGGGAGCGCGCCTTCTCAACGTTTCGCTCCTTCTCCTCCTCTTCGATCACGGCTAATTTCCCGTCAAAGAAGAACCGGAGTTCTGATTCTCCGGTACAGATACCTTTCTTAAGCCCCGCGTAACGGCGGACATGCGCCAAAATATCCTTTTTCTTCTCCTCCGGCAGTTCGGCTAGGCAGCCGGTAAGCTTCCCTTCATCCACGCTCCCGTCCGGGTCGATAAAGCCCTCGAGATCCATATTGTTCAAAAGCGCGTAATACGGAGAAGCAATAAGCGCCATCCGTTCTTCATATTCTGTTTTCAAAGCCTTGCAGAATTCGACTGCGGCTTTGTCTTTTGCAGAAAAAACAAACCCGGGATCCGCAGCCCCCTTTCGCAAAAATTCATAATTTTTCGCAAAGGAAACAGCAAATTCCCTGTCGTTTCTGCAGAGAAACCTCATCGGATCGAAATCTTTAAAAAACACCGGATTATTATCCATTGTTCAACTCCTTCATTTGTTCCAGAAGAATACTCTGAACATCGATCCGGTCGAGCGCATCTTCACTCCGTTTAAGTTTTTCATGAAAACCGTTCAGGAAGGCAGACCGGAGCTCTTGTTCGGCGTTTTCCCCAACCACCGTCTTGAGCTCCTTCGGGATCTGCTCGGGATAGCGTTCCGAGAAGGTCGTCTGCAACGTCTTGATCTGCTGCCGGGCAAACTCCGGTTCAAACTCACGAAGCTTGTACTGCGGCTCTTCCTGCCCCTCCCTTTTCACAGTTTCCTGGTAGATTTCTTTTGTTTTAAATTGTTCCGGCGAATGCAAGTATGAATGATCTGCCATCTGCGTTTACTCCGGTTTGTGATAGATCACAGATTGAAAAGATTGGCGAGCCCCGTCATCTCGAATACCTGGAGAACATTATCTCCCGGATTTTGCACTTTCAGACTGCCCCCCTTATTGTGAAGGCTCATATAAAGATTGCGGATCGCACGAATGCCGGCGCTGCTGATATAATTGACCTCTGCCATATCGAGCGTGACATCCTGATATTTTTCACCGGCCGAGTTAAAGACCTCTACTGCATCCTTCGAGGTTTTTGTATCGAGGCGGCCCTTCAGTTTCAATACTGCCGCGCCTTCTACTTCCAGTAATTCTGTTTCCATGATGCTAAGTCCTCCCCTTTTCACGAAATTTTTTACATCATAACATGGTCACTATCACAGTACTCTCACAAAAAAGGCAGATTTCGGCATTATTCTTAAAAAAAATAGAGCCGGAATTTGAAAAGCCGGACCGATATGTGATATTACTGTGATATTATCTGTGTTAGAATGATAGCGCTTCGGTTATTAACAGGGCCTTCGTGAAAAAAGAATCAGAAAAAGGAAGGTATAAGAGGAGTGAAGATCTTACTTGTAGATGATGAAGAAAGCGCTCTCCGGGATCTGTCCCGACTGATGAGCACGGCAGTATCCGATGCCGAGATCCGATCAGCGGCTCAGGTGGACGACGCTATTGAACTGTGCCGGGAAACAGACTTTGATGTGGCTTTTCTGGATATCAACATGCCCGGTTCAGACGGACTTACTCTGGCAAAGAAGCTGAAACGGCTTCGCCCCATGATCAACATCGTCATCGTTTCGGCCTACCCCGAATATGCGATGGACGCGCTGAAGATCTATGTCAGCGATTATATCTTGAAACCCGCCCTGCCAAAAGACATCAAGCAGGCGCTCGGGAACCTCAGAAACCCCGTGAAATCCACGCAGAGGGGGTTATATGTGCAGTGCTTCGGCAACTTTGAAGCATTTTTCGACGGAAAACCTCTGCATTTCGGCAGGACAAAGGTAAAGGAGCTCTTCGCCTATCTCATCGACCGGAGAGGCGCCTCTTCCACAAACGCGGAGCTTCGCGCCATCCTCTGGCAGGACGGCGTCAACGACAGCAAGAAGCAGAGGAAATACTTTGCCCAGATCGTATTTGAGCTCATCGGAAAGCTGGAGGAGCTCGGATTATCGGACATCCTTGTGCACAGAAGGGACTCCTACGCGTTCATTCCGGAGAAGATCTCCTGTGATTACTACCTCGCCCTCAAGCAGGATCCCGAGGCTCTTTCCCGCTATGAAGGCGAATACATGAGCCAGTATGAATGGGCAAACCACCGGATCGGCGTGTTGGAAGAAAAGCTGAGGATCTATTGATGAAAAAAAGATCATTACTTGTCAAAGTCGCCCTGCTTTCCCTGATCATGGGCGTTGCGGCCATGGTCCTCGGTGGCGTGATCCTGTTCGCACTGTTTCGGCAAAGGGCTGTGAAAAACATGGAGGAACAGCTGAAAAGCACGATCAACATCTGTTCCTTCGAGATCTATGATTACTACACCTATATGTGGCTTCTGGATTATTGGCGAGAGCACGGCGCTGAAATGGAGGCTCCTCCTTACGGCGGAGAACAGGAAAAACTGACGGCCTGGGTCGAAAAAACGGCGTATCTCTTTGATACGGTGCCGAGCCGCGTCAATATGGAAGAAGTCGAAGCCATGTCTCCGGAAGAACAGAAGGATTTCGCCGAGTTCTGCTATACTGAACTCTGGAGAACCCTGAACTATTACCGCGGGATCTTCGGCATCGATACCATGAGCTTATTCACCCCGGAGGAGAACGGAGAAAAGGCCTACTGCTATATCACCATAAATGCAGAGGACGAAGGAAAGACTGCTCTGGATCTCGAAAGAAGCCTGGGAACAGAGTTTCCCTTCGATCTAAAGCAGCACCCTGAAGCGCAGAGGGTGATGACAGAGGATATTCTCACCGAGGAGATTGAGTATTACGGGTCTGACGCCTCCATTTATAATGTGGTCGGACAAAACGGAGTTCGCAAAGGGCTCTTCTCGCTGACCCAATCCATGGACCGCCTGATCGCGGGCGTCTGGGCGGACGTTTTGTCTTATGAAAAATGGATCGTCCTCATCATCGCCGTCACCGCCTTTATCCTGCTTCTGACCATATATTTAAGCTCCATCCGCCCCATGCTGGTGCTGCAGAAGGAGATCCGTACCTACAAACAGGACAAGAACCGGGAAGAGCTTACGGCATCGCTTTCCGATCTCATAAAACGAAGAGACGAGATCGGCAGCCTTTCCGATGACGTGAACGAGATGGCGTGCGAGATCGAGCGCTATTATAAAGAGATCATCAAGCTGACCGAGGAAGAAGAGCAGATGAAATCGAGCCTCTTGATGGCGCAGATCAAGCCGCATTTCATCTACAACTGCCTGGCGGCCATCCGCTCCCGTATGGATGAGCCGGAAAAAGCGGAGGAATTGTTAAACCACTTTGCGGGCATCCTCCGCGGCTGCATCGATGTTCTGGAAACAACGGAATGCATCCGCGCGGAACGGG
>JAEESA010000155.1 GCA_016286115.1 Lachnospiraceae bacterium | reverse complement strand
TATACCGGTTTGATCCGAAGACAGAAACCCTGACATCAGTGAAAGGGGAGCTGCCGGAAGCGATGAGCGGAGATAAAATGACCGCCTCGGGAGAGAAACTCTATGTTTACTTCATAGATACGGACGAAGAAGAAAATGACTTTCCGAATCTGTACAGGCTGTCCTTAAACGAGTCAATGACCGAGGTCTCCTGTGAAAATATCTCAGATGTGCTGGAAACAGCCGTGGGCGGTGATTTCAAATTCTGGTCTTATGGAGGTCATGTATTTCTGTTCCACAGACCTGTTTTTGGACAAGGCGATGAAAGGCACGGCCGTGAAGCGTCTGAAGGCCGGGAAAGGAAAGCTCACGGTCAAGTGGAAGAAGCAGAAGAAAGGGATCACCGGATACCAGCTTCAGTACGGAACGGATCCTTCCTTTGGGACGGGGAGCACGATCATTAAGATCACATCTCCGAAGACCGTGAAGAAGGTTCTTAAAGGGATGGAGCGAAAGACGAAATACTATGTCCGGATCCGCACCTGCCGCGAGGAGAACGGAAGGCTTTCTTATTCCGAATGGAGCAAGACGAAGAGTGCGAAAGTAAAATAAACAAGGAGGGCGAAAAATGAAGTTTTTTATTGACACAGCAAATGTTGAGGAAATCAGAACAGCCAATGAGATGGGCATTATCAGCGGGGTCACGACGAACCCGTCACTGATCGCAAAGGAAGGCCGGGATTTTAATGAGGTCATAAAAGAGATCACAGCCATTGTAGACGGCCCCATCAGCGGCGAAGTTAAGGCAACGACGGTGGATGCGCCGGGAATGATCGCGGAAGGACGGGAGATCGCAAAGATCCATCCCAACATGGTGGTAAAGATCCCGATGACCGCGGAAGGGCTGAAAGCTGTAAAAGTGCTTGCTGCTGAGGGGATCAGGACAAATGTTACGCTGATCTTTTCCGCCAATCAGGCGCTGCTCGCGGCGGAAGCCGGCGCAAGCTATGTTTCGCCGTTCGTGGGCCGGCTGGACGATATAAACGAGACCGGCGTTGATCTGATCCGTACTATTGCCGAGATCTTTGATATCTATGAATACAAAACCGAGATCATCTCAGCTTCCATCCGGAACACGATCCATGTTACGGAATCGGCCCTTGCCGGCGCCCATATCGCTACCGTTCCCTTCAAGGTGCTGATGCAGATGACGAAGCATCCGCTGACCGACCAGGGGATCGAGAAGTTCCAGAAGGATTACCGCGAGGTTTTTGGGGATTAGAACTGAAGAGGAGGCATCGTTAAGGAATCTGTCTCGATCCCGATCGCCTTCAACATTTTCATACCCATATCGTAGATCATTTTACAGGCTGTCTCTTTAGGCAGCCTGTAACTGTCAAACATCATCATGACAGCAAGCCCGTGCGTGTAGATGACGGTATCCCGTACCACCTCGCCGATCATTTCGACCGGTTTATCATATTTTGCCGCGAGCATCCTGGCCGCATTTTTATCAAACTGGAGTGTGAAAATACTGGCATCGCCATAGACCGATTCACCGATGGTATCCTTGGGATTGTCCACGTTGATAAAGCGGAAAACGTTCGGGTGATCGCAGGCTTGGGAGATATAATGCACGCCGGATATGAAAAAGGCTTCGACCGCGTCTTGTCCTTTCATTTTCTCTTCCAACGAACCATACAGTTTGTTTGCGGCATAGGGATACAGCTCTTTCTTCAGGTTCGTCATGCTCTCAAACTGCCATGAGATCGGCTGGCTTGAGCAGTTGAGCTTTGCCGCGATCTGTTTGATGGCAACCGCGCCGATCCCAGCTTCGTCCAAAAGCTCGTAAGCCGCCTCCAGGATCATTTCTCTTGTGATTCTTGTTTTTCTACCCATGATCATTCCCCTTTGTTAAAGCGAAGGTTTGATGACATTGTCTCACGCATAGGGCTTGTCGTCCAGTGGTTTGGTGCAGCCCCAGGTCTGCGCGATCTTTATGAAACCCTTCTTTGCAACGGATTTAAAGACTAATCCGACAAGACCTCGCACGGGTGCCGGAAAGATCTCGGGACCGGTAAATTTACGGCAGGCTTCGGAAGTGAAATCTCCGTTCTTTGCAAATTCACGCCCCATCTGCGTATATTTTCCGGTGATCTTGTCACGCATCTCCCCATCCATGAACCGTATGCTGAAATTATCTCCCTTGACAAGCGTTCCCTTGTATTCGCAGCCGAGTTTTCCGGCCAGGATCTCAAGGTAAGCTTCGCCGCACCGCAGCTGGATCCCCTCTGCAAATCCGCTCTGCAGGAGAAACGCCATTTTCGAGCCGTCGTTCTTGGGTGCCAGGGTCTCCAGGAATTCCATTAAAAGGCCGGGGATGCATTCCACAAAGAGGGGGAGGGCGATCAGGATGTTTGTGTTCTTTTCATAGGCCGCCTTTATCGCAGCCCATTGGTTCCGGTCGGAAACCTCATATTGCTCGAAGGTTGTTCCGTTTTCGCACATCCCTTTCGTTAATTTTTCCAGGATCTTATCCGTGTTGCTGTATTTCTTGACACGGGGACTTCCGTTGATGATCAGCACATGCATGATACCGCCTCCTTTACTTCATTTCTGCTATATACACCGAGTGACTTGCTTTCAAAATTGAGCGCCACCCGTTCATTCCACCGCGCAAGATAGTCCTTTTCCGCTTCTCCGATATAGATGATCCCAACATCTGCGGACTTGTCGTATCGGGGGACATGCCGCATCTGTTTCTCCTTGAATTTTAAGAACATCGTAGCGATGGGAAGGATCCGGTCATAGATGTTTTTCCCTTTGTGATCAATAAAACCGAGCGCCGTATCGGAGATGACCCAGAGCTGATCGGCGTGAACGGCCTTTTTCAGGATCTCTTCATAATCATCTTTTATCGAGCATACGCCCGGTGTCTTGAGCCAGCAGTAATTGCAGCCGGCGCAGGGGCTGATCTTCATAGCGCCTGCCTCGATCAGCTCCGCACGGACAGAGGACCGGTTCAGAAGGTCTCTTATTTCTTCAGAAATGGAAAGGTCTGTTGTAGTATTGACGATCAGGATCATTTTAATGTTTACTCCTTTCGTTATAATATAAATGCGTTTATATAAACACGTTTATGTTATAAAGAAATCGTTTGTTTGTCAATACCTTTTTCATGTTTTTGGGATAATTCGCCCTAAGGTGCAAAATAAAGCGGTCTAATTCGCGGATCTGACCCTGTACTTAAAGGCGGGTTCATTGTATCGTATTGATATAAGAAATCACACGGGAGGACAGACCGATGGATGTGAAAAGACGGATCCTGGCAGCCAGACTTTCGGTCAGGATCAATGATAATAAGGAGTACAGTAAGGAGATCGGGCTGTCCGACCGATCCGGATTTAAGAAAGAAAGGAGTGAGAAGAATGTTTTTGGGGATACTGTTTCTTATATTCGCAGCAGTAGTGTTTTTTAAGATCATAGGATTTTTCTTTAGAGCAGCATTTGGCGCAGGAAAATTGATCTTCTCTTTGATCTTTTGGCCGATCGTGCTTTTGCTCCTGTTCTTCGGGATCTTCAAGATCCTGCTCCCGCTCCTTATCATCGGAGGAATTGCTCTTCTTGTGATCGCGATCATCAGAAGGGCGTCGAGAGGAGACATAACCCACGCAGACAGGACGCAGGAACCGTTTCGGAGCCAACCCCGGGACTATATCGATGCGGAGTACAGGGAGATCAAGTAGGGGATGGCCCGTTTCCCAAGTCATTATACGAGAAGAGCCCGTCGTTTTTTTCCTCCAGCGCCTTGATAAAATGATAGGTAAAGGTGCAGCAGGGGACAGGGACATGAAGCTCTTTGGCGAGCTTGATCAGCACACCGAGAAACATCTCGATCTCGGTGTGCCTTTTTGCGTCCAGATCCTGCAGGGTGGAGAAGCGGGCGCTCTTGTCCACGGTCTGCCAGGCTGCTGCGGCATTTTGCGCCATTTTTGGGATACGGATCCCTTTCGCTTCGGCCACCGCATGAACCTCGGCATCCAGACAATCCCGAAGATATGCCACGTGCGCGCTGTCCTCATAGGCTCCATAGCCGACACCGAGCATGGCCTGGGGGAGGTTACGGCTGATGTTGCTGGCATATTTGTTCCAGATCTCGCCCTGCATATCCGGCACAAAGGTACAGCGGATTTCTGTGCCGGAGAACAGTTCCTCCACAGCCAGGACACGTTCGGTCTTCTCATGAAGATCTTTTTCCCCGAAAAACAAACCGGCGGTTCCTTCGGGATCAAAACGGATCTCCCCATTCTCCCGCCAGGACTGGATACGCATTATAGAGTACAGCATGTGTTCGGCTCCGGCGGCAGCGCCCACGATCTCCTCACTGTCGATGCCGTTCAGGAGAGAGAGGATCACGGTCTGATCAGATACGATCTCCGATGCCATCCTTGCTGCTTCATGGATCGCATCATACTTGACCGCGATCAGGATCAGGTCTGCACCGTACGCTTCTTCCGGCGTCTTAATTGCCGGTTTAAGAAGGTTCCCGTTGATCAGTAACCCGTTCTTTTTCAACCGTTCCAACCGGTTTCCTTCTGCAACAACGCAGAATTCAATATCGCTTTTCTTCATCAAGCCCTGAACAAAATAAGCGCCAACCGCGCCGGCGCCGATCAGGGCCACCCGATCGATCTTCATTTAACCATCCTCCTCCAAAAGCTCCATGTCCGGCAGTCAGAAATTATTACCATATCCATTATATACGAAACAGGCCCGGTTTTGTGAAAAAATAGGCTTTATGGACCGGAATATTGCTGTATAATAGTTGCAGTATTGGAAATGCCGGGGGTTGAATGGTTTATGGATTTCAGAAAGATCACAACACGGGATGATCAGCCGATCGCGGATCTGATCCGGAGTAATTTGATAAAGTACGGGCTTGATATTCCGGGCACGGCTTTTTTTGACAAAGGACTGGACCACCTATCCGAGTACTATAACGAACCCCGGCGCGCGTATTACGTTCTGACAGAAAACAATACGGTGATCGGAGGCGTCGGGTACGCTGCGTTCGACGGATTTGATGCGTGCTGCGAGCTTCAAAAGCTGTATCTTCGTGATGATCATAAGGGGCAGCGGATCGGATATAAAATGATGCATTTTCTGGAAGAGAAAGCCGAAGAAGCCGGATACCGCCGCATATATCTGGAAACACATACGAATCTGAAAGCCGCGATCCATCTGTATGAGAAATGCGGCTACAGAGAGATTGAACGGCCGGAAACCGTAGTCCATAGCACAATGAATAAGTTCTTTTTGAAAGAGATGTAGGGGGATAAGATGATGTTCGGGGTCAGGAAGGACAAGCGGATCGAAGAAATGCTGCGGACGTTGGAGATGGATGCGTCCAACAACTACAAAGACGCCGCCCAGAAGGATCTGCATAAAGTGGAGGAGGCAATCCACTCCGGGATTGAAAGCGGGCAGCTCAAGGGCAGGCAGAAAGAGTACTATGAGAAGATCCTTCACGAGAAACAGGAGCAGCTGCGTGAGTTCACCCATAAGGACCAGCTGAAGAATGTTGTGCGCAGATAGTGCGTGCGCTTAAATATCCCTATATAGAGGTGCTGCCGACGAGACGGTCAGCCCTCAGTTTAGGACAGAAAACGACCGCAGCCTTGGCGGTCATTTTCTTTTTCCATTCATATATCCGAAGCGAAAGCAGTCTTAAATATACTTTACGGTTTCTTCGATCGGCTTCCGGTCAGTTTCAGAACGGATAGTCCACGTCCTCGTTGGTGATAAAACGATGTCCGCTGAAGTCCTCACGCCGCTTTGCAAACAGGTCCTTTAAGATCCCCGCCGCGTCATAGGATGAGAGAGGAGCGGGATTGTCTTCCCTTCCATCGGTTCGTATCCAGCCGGGATGCACGGCAAAGATATTGACTTTTCCTTCATCCTTAAACGTATTGTAGAGGTTCATGGTTGCCATGTTAAGCGCCGCCTTACCCATGCCGTAATCGATCATGTTCGTCCTATAGCACTTTTCAATGCTCCCTGCTTCAGAAGAAATGTTCATGATCAGAGCAGTCCCCGGTGCCTTGGCAAGGAGCGGGCAAAATGCCTTGATGACCCGCATCGTTCCTACAGCGATAAGGTCCATTACAACGTCTGCCATGGCCGTAGTCCTCCTTTTGAAAAACATTATAGAACACGAGCCCACCCATTACTTCTCATAATCCGGTTTGGCTGTATCATTTTTTGTTTTATATGGTGACAGCCGCTTTATGTGAAGAAGTGTGCATGATCAAAAAACAAGCATGAACAATATTGCACATAAACAAAGATGGTATAATAATATAAACTGCACAAAGGATGCTGCGCATCGGTGCGGATGAGGTTAAAGAACCAGTAAAAAAAGAAGGACAGAGTTTATGCCGGTTTATAAGCTTGATGAAAATGAGATCAGTTTTCCGGAACCCACTCTTGCGGATGAGAACGGGCTTCTGGCGGTGGGAGGGGATCTATCCGTGGATCGTCTCATCCTTGCGTACAGTAACGGGATTTTTCCCTGGTATGATAAAGAGCAGCCTATTCTCTGGTGGTGTCCTAAAAAGCGCTTTATCATCGAACCGCAGGGGATCCATGTCTCGCATTCCATGAAAAAATACATGAGAAAACATGAGATCTCTTTTATGCTCAATAGAGATTTTGCCGACACCATGCACCGCTGCAGGGTCAAACGGGAGTTTGCGGAGGGAACATGGATCACGGATGAGATGGAAAAGGCTTACTATGCGCTTTGGGAAGAGGAGCTGGCGCTGAGCCTGGAGGCTTACGTTGATGGAAAGCTGGCTGGAGGGCTTTATGGAGTGTGCCTCGGACGGTGCTTTTTCGGGGAGAGCATGTACTCTGAGATGGAAAACGGATCGAAACTGGCACTGATCATGCTGGCCGGACTATTGGAGAAACACGGCGTTCTGATGATCGACTGCCAGTTTTATACAGAACATCTGGAATCAATGGGAGGTAAGGAAATCAGCTGGGAGGAATACAGGAGCCTGTTGGATAAAGGGCTTGGATTATAGCGGATGCTTTTGCCTACGAGCCATAGTGCTCATTTAGAGATCTGTTCCATCCATGGAACTCCATCCCGCATAGCCGCCCCAGCTGTCGATAATCTGGCAGATGCGGTTTTGAAAAATGGTGAGTATAGATGCCTTTACAATCGGTAGGATTTATGAGGTGAGCGGGCGGAACACGAGGTTGAAAGAACAGCGTCATCCAAGAAAAAAATCTTGTACCGGAAGTCGAGCGCGTGCTATAATTCAGGCGTAAGCAGATTTTCATAGTTTTTCTTTTGGGCACATGCCTTTCTATAGTTCTATTTATTCTGAATTTCCTGCTTATATTCCAAATATCAATAAGCAGGAGATGAAGACGGGGCGCAGGCCTGCTTGCTGCCGGTCTCCTGCGGACATTTTATCCAAAGGAGGGTTACTATGGTAAATCAGGGAAATGCAGTATTTAAGTCCTACGATGAACTGGAGTTCAGCGATGACTTCATGTAAAGAAAATGATCTGCCGAACGATGTAAGAAAATTGTATGAATATATGAATACCGGAAAAGTCGGGAGCAGACTTACGAAGCGAATAGACGAGGCTGTCAT
>JAEESA010000005.1 GCA_016286115.1 Lachnospiraceae bacterium | reverse complement strand
TGCCGCATCGAAAAACAAGCTGGACCCGGATTATATTTCCTCCCATTTGCTGGACGCAAAAACTTACGAAGATCTGGAAATCGACTATGATGAATCGGACCGGTATCGAACCGTAACCTATTATCTGAAGGAGGGCAGCAACGATCTTTTATGGAGCGTAAATGACCGGTGGTATATTTATGTTGAAGACGTAATATCGGACGCAGCAAAAAACGTAATACAGTTCTCTGATTGGGATCATGTGCTTCAGGACATTTCCATTGGCAGAGACGGGGTTGTACTGGCTGTTTCCGAGTCTGACGGTTCCGTACTTTCTTATTCTGATCCTTCTGCCAAAGGGAAACCGGTTGAAACTCTGAATATAAAGATCGGCGGGGACAAAACGCCTGCTGATGTCGGCCGGCTTGAGGAAGAGTTTTCACAAAAGGGCAAGGTGTCGAAGATCGAGCTTGATTCCGTTCGTTATTATGCAACCAGAATGGGCATTGATGAGGATCTGATTCTGATCATGTTCCCTGCGAAGGTCGTTGAAGATGTAGTCTATTCCGAGGCGGCGATACTGATGCTGCCGCTGGCCCTTATCACCGGTATCGGCATACTCTATGTGTTCTGCCTTGCCGGAAGCTTCTCAAACAAGTCAAAAAAAGACCTGATCGTACCGCTCGGAAAAGTGAAGGTCTGTGCCCTGCTGTCTGTGAGTCTGGTGCTTGTTATTTCTCTGTATGTGGAAACGCAGCTCGTGTATGCCAAGATGTTTCAGTATACCAGCACCACCGCGGATGATGTAATGAAAAAAAAGACGGACTCGGATGAGATGCTGGCAGAAGTGCAAGCATGGCTGCAGAACGGGAATTTGGAAAAATGTAAGATCGCCAGATGCGGTGTTCAGCATGCGCCCGAGGGAAAACTGGATCGGCAGTATGTTACTGATCTTGCAGACTGCCTTGATATCAGTGCTCTTTACGTGTTTGACAAGTGGGGAAATGTGACCTTAACGAATGCCCCTTATGATGGATATTTTATCGACAGGGAGTCTCCTTTCCATGCGCTTCTGGAAGGTGAGGAGCAGGTGGTCGTGCGGCCGGATCAGGAAGATACATCCGGGGAAAAGCGGCAGGGAACAGGAGTGACAATGATCGATGATGATAATCTGGTCGCGGGAGCTGTTGTGATCGAAACCGACGCCTATACCAAGATCCCGGATAATCTGAGCTATGAAGCTGTTTTTCAGAGGGTCTTTCTGGAGGATAACACCGTTGTCATGGCCATTGACAGTGAGAATATGACGGTCCAGTATTTCGCTCAGGTGGACGGTTCTTTTCTTGTGAGCGATCAGGTTGCCTATGATTATTCACAGGTCGAGGCAGCCGCTTTGGGTCTGGATGAAACACTGATCAAGGATCATTTCAACGGCGAAATGTTTGCCATAGATAATCAGTATTTTGCTTCTATCAGGAGAAATGACAATGCTTTTCTGATAGTGCTGCGGCCCCTTGTTTTCTTAGATACCGGTAATGTTCTGTCCGTTATCTTTGTGACATGCTCTGCATTGGTTTTCTTTATCCTGCTGATCATTTTGACAGGCCATTTCAAAAAGGTTTCTGAAGAAGGCGCTGAGGAAATTGATGATCAGGCGCCGGAAGAGAAGGAAGCAGAGGCCTCTTCGCCGGATATCACTAAAGACAGCTCTGAAGACGATGTATTTATACTGCTGGGAAAGCTTGCGAACAACGAAAAATATGGGTTTGAGAAGCGATGGCCTTCTGACGGGAAAAAATGGAGCGACAAAACTCCTATGGAAAAGTTCTCTACTGCTGTAAAACTGATCTGTATTACAGTGCTTGCGCTTATCGCTGTGCACGTTGCTGTCGCAGGAAAAAACTCAATATTGTATTACTGTTTCAATGGTGAGTGGAGAAGCGGGATCAATCTTTATTCCATTACATCCTGCATTATCACTGTTATCGTGCTCCTTTTGCTGAAGGAGATCATCCATAAAATTCTTTATCTGATCGCCAGGGCTGCGAAAAGCAGGGGAGAAACCATCTGCCATCTTTTGAACAGCTTTACCGGTTATATTATGTTCTTTGCGGGCATCTTTATCATTCTGGGGACCCTGGGGGTAAATGTCGCTGCCATGAGCCTGACCGCCGGTGTCGCAGGGATCATATTTGGTATCGGGTGTCAAAATATTGTTGCGGATATTCTGGCCGGGATCATCATGGCATTTGAAGGGGTTGCGTGTGCCGGCGATTTTGTTTCCTATAACAACCAGTGCGGCATGATACAGAGTATTGGCGTTCGGACAACGAAAATAAAGTGGTACGGTGAGATAACGATCGTCAGGAACAATGATCTCAAGAATTTTATCAATATGCCTGCGGAAGAGGAAAACCGTGTCAAGGTGGATCTCCGTATTGACCTGAAGGAATCCATAACCCGGGTAGAAAGCATAATCGATCAAGAGCTGGCTCTGATCCACGACAATCTCAGTGAAATTGTGCAGGAGGATATCGGGGTAAAGTATCTCGGGGTGCAGGACATAGAAGAAAGCGCGATCAGGCTGTCATTTGCTGCGTATTGCCAGGGCATGTATTACGGATGGGTAAGGAGGCTTTTGAATAAGGAGCTTCTGCTGATGTGTGAACGTAATAAGATCACGCTTGCAATGCCTCAGATCGTAATCAATGAGCGGAAGAAGAAAAAATGATCATGGTATGCTATCTTCTGGTTTCATAGTCCACCTCGGCATGAATTCCTTCATTCTGCGCTTCTTCCAGAACCAGAGAAATAAAACGTTTTATAACGGTATTTCCCAGGGCATAAGAGAGCACCAGAAACTCTCCGTTGTCCTTCGCAACGATCTTGCTGTGCTCCGGTTCCCAATAACGAAGGATCCCTGCAAATCCATCACGATCATCCAATGCCTTGAATCGGATAATCGTGATTTCCTTAAGATTCTTCTTTTCCGCCTCCCGTTTCAATACAGGCAGATAACTCTCATTGTAGAATCCGGTCTCTTTATCTATCCAGCTGAGCCGACGGAACAAAAAATAATCTGCAAACATCAATCCGGCCGCACAGCCCAGTGATACCGTCCGGTATCCCAGCAGGATATTCAAAACCACACCCAGAATGATACAGACTTCCGTGGGCACCAGTCGGATATACCGCGGAATGGCCATACGTTTCCGCTCCCTGTAAGCGATAACATGCGCTGTCAGAATATAGAAGATCCAGATCAGAGATGCCGCTTTATTCAATATGTCGATGACATAATAACCATCGATATACAACTCACCCGGCAGCGGCAGGAGCGGAACAAGAATTCTTAAGCCCTTGATCCCTGCGGCAATATAAAACGGAACCATCGCAAAGCGATATCTCCGCATAATGAGATCCTTACTCTGATGCAGGGTATACTCCACGAAATGAAGCCAGAACACGATCAGAAGCAGGAAGGTTATATCCTGCAGAGAATCGATCGCATACGCGATCACGTCGCCGACCGGATTGGACAGCACTTTGAGGAACATCAGATAAAACGACAAATATGTGCCTGTAAAACTCAAAAGCGAAGAAAAAATACACATCAAAAAAAGATACTTTATTTCCGGTGTCTTTTTCTTCCTGTGAAGAAGCTGGATCATCAGCAGAACAAGTATCAGTAATGACAGCAGGTTTATCACAATATCCGTTGTAAACTTCAGATCTAAATTTTTTGCCATGCAAGTACCTTTTCCATATTATCCAACTGTTCGCGCATCTAAAACTGTTTCGGACCCTCTTCCGGCGTCTGCCTGCTGTCAGCATCCCCTCTCCATCCGTTCCCCCACTGTAACCCGTTCCCCCTTTTTCCCGGGAAACAGCTTTTCCGTCAGAGCGGAGATTTCCTTCGTCCTTCTTCGGATCATAACGACGGTATCGTCCGGATAAACCTTTGCGGCTTGATTGATGGAATACTCCATCATCTCGAGAAGATTTCTCCTGTAGTCCCCGCCCACAGCACAAAACAGCACCGGTGTCAGAATCCCCGACGGGCAGGCATGAATCAGCAGAAAACCGTTCACCTTTCCGTCCGTCCGCACGCAACAGGAGATTTTGTTTTCAAACCATTCTATGGGCAGGTAAGTGATATC
Organism: Lachnospiraceae bacterium; assembly: GCA_016286115.1. GTDB lineage: Bacteria > Bacillota > Clostridia > Lachnospirales > Lachnospiraceae > RUG12461. Next base: position 29,575 of record JAEESA010000005.1, on the reverse strand, counting down.
CTCCAAAGCTCCCGGCCGGTAGCGGAACAAAAGATTCATCATGCCCTGATTATACTCCTTCGTACTCAGAGAATCGATGTTTTTGATATACGAAGGCGCCTTCTTTTTTGCGATGGAGAGTGACTTGATCTCCTTCATGGTGACCCGGAGTTCCCTGCTCTCCACATTAGACAGAGAAAATCCCAAGCCGCTCACGGCGTCCTTCTTTTCTTCGTCAAGCCCGGCGATTTCAAAGAACGACCTCGCCACCTCTTCATCCCCCATATCTTTCTCATATTCGGCAAAAAGGTCCTTAAGCAGTTCATTATCCGCGGCGTAGATCAGCTTGATCTCCGATTCGGTATTTAATTCATCTTCCACCGACTTTAATTCCCAGATCAGCACCGCCAGCGGGTCGTCATTCTCCGGATCATGTCCGGCGAGCCCGTGGAAATACATACGCGCCATATTTTCCGCGAGATCCGGATCCACAAGATCGGCATAGTCCCCTATGTTGTACTCAAAAACGCTTTTTATGTTCATTTCCCTGCTCCCTGAACTTCAAAACAACTTTATGAACAGACACATACTCTTTCCGTTCCTTATTTGCAAACCCGCTTCTTCATCGAATTCTACCTTATCATGAAAGATGCTTTCCTGCAATAAAACAAGTTAAACAGTAATCCGAAGCGGGCAGAGAGCGTAAGGTTATCCTCAAAGATCTCCGCCATCACAGCACAAGCTTTAAGCGTTTTCCTGTCCAAAAAGCTTCCTCTTTCTCTCGATCATTTCCCCGATCCTGCTGATATATTGGTCTAAATCTTTGACGGTGTCGCAGCGTTCGATGCGCCCGTCCGGGAAGACTCTCTTACTCACCGTCCCGGCCCCGCACGCCGCGATGTCGCCCACTTCCTCCATTCCGTCCAATTTTGTTGTACTTTTGTTGTACCAAAAGCCCATATCCTATTCTGATCTATCGCGAAGTCCCCAGGGACCTCTCTTTTGATTAAAATAACTTCAAATTGCTAAACATCTCATCTAATGTCTCTCTTTTCTTCTTAGGTTTACTCTTTGTCTTTCCGATTCTCTGTCGCCCTGTCGATTTTCAACGTCCCCGCTCGCTCTTTCGCTGACGGAGGGTCATGTCATGCCTCGGGATTGAATCCAGGAATTCCTTTGCTCCCGGCAGGAATTCATCTCTCCCCAGAATATAAGGCCCATTATGCACAACCAGCGTTCCATCCAGATCCAGAATCCAGGTTTTTGGCATCGGCGACAGCCGGATCTCTTCCGGTTCCATCAGCTTTCTCCCTTCCGTTCAATGATGTCAGCATAAGGTTCTCCCATGAAAATATGTTCTTTTGAAGCAAGCTCAAGCTCAATGCCATCCTGGAAGATCATTACGATATCACTTCCTCCAAACAGGAAGTATCCCATCGGATCGCCTTTTTCAACGGTTGCTCCTACCGTCACCGTTTCTTCCCAATTGCAGGAACTAACCTGTGACATCGCGATCGGAAGAATGGCGACAAGTCCGTACTCCGTATCCATGATCAGGCAATCTCTTGTCTCAATGGATTGCCAGCCCGGATTCTCGTCATAAAGGACATATCGTTTTTCGTTTTTATCCCAGGCAACCAGACCCCCTACTGCGTCTAGTGCATCAATCTTTCTGAGCTCAAGGATCTTCCCGCCTACCGGGAAATGATATCTGTGATAATCATTCACGTCCAAAAAGGTATGCGTCAGAATACCGTTCGCGAAGCACTCCTCGTATTCACTGTCCTCGCCGATGATATGCTCCACATCATAAAAATGTGTTGATTTCAGCTGCACACCCATATCAATCTGTGAGTTCTCATCAATTGTCCAAATTCCCTGCGGCGTGGAATCGGCAGGCGAAACGATATCCGAATCCGAGATCGGTCTTTGATCTGCACTTTTAAGTTTTCTGGAGAACCAGTCATTGAAACTTCCCCAAATATTCGAATCCGCATACCATCCTCTGTTCATTCCGAACGATTCATCTGTACAGGCCAATTTATAGTAATCGTCATTCCAGCTTTCCCCTGTCGACAGAAACGCTCCCCAGCTTTTCGCATACTGTTTACACCAGGAAGCAACCGGCTCGTGATATTCAAGACAGGGATAATAATATCCCTTCCCGGCAAGTTCAGGCAGTGGCTGATCCAAAAGATAATAAAAATAATCCAGACTCTGGTCTATGCTGCCATATAAGTCAGATAAATCCTGCCCGTCGAGGATATTCCAAGGCATACAGGTAGCCGACCAATCCAAAAAATCGTAATACTCCTGCAGAGAACGGACAGGATTTGTTTTCTGATCCGGATTATTCATAGCTGCCAGATCAATGGATTCTTCCATCAGGTGCTTTAATTCCGGATCTTCCTCGATCATATTTATGAAATCCTTCGTGATCTGTTCTCGTTCTGCCGAAGTGTGTGGTTCTTCAGTCGTTTCGGTTGTGATCCGATGACCGCATCCTGTCAGCATCAAGCAAGGCAGCAGGAATACTATGGCAAATCTAAAACTCTTTCTCATTTCTTTTATCCCCTTTCTCTACTATTCCTTGTTCTTGTCAAACGAATATGTTCTGATGTGATTCCGAAGCTCTGCTCCATCCTGCAGAAACTTAAGCAGGATCTCTGCGCAGGCGTGGCTGTCGCTGTCTGCCTGATGATGATCCAGCTCGATCCCGTAATGATCACACATCACATTCAGCTTGTGGCTCATATCCGGGAGTAGCTTTTTCCCCATCTGCACGGTGCACAGGTATCTCACATAAGGTTTCCACTCAATTCCGTAATCCTTAAGGCACTTCTTTAGAACCCCCAGATCAAATATTGCGTTATGCGCCACCAGCATTCCGCTGTTCATGAGGGCTTCGATACACGGCCAGGCTTCTGCAAATGTGGGCGCGTCTTTCACCGCTGCTTCATCGATTCCGGTAAGCTGCACGTTGAAATAATCAAATTCCTGCCCGGGATTGATCAGCGTATAGAATTCCTCCGTAATCCTTCCATCCTCTATCACAGTGATACCGATCGCACTCATTCGATCGTTCCTGTGGTTTGGTGTTTCCACATCGAATGCGACAAATCTCGGTTTCTGCCTCATCGGAGGCTTTGTTTCGGTTTTTGTTTCTGTCTTCACTTCGGAAAACGGCGCTGTATGTTCCTGCAGCCGTTCCTTCAATCTTGTGTTCCTCTCACTCACCGTCACATTTCGAATAGAATAGAACAGCGCCTTCTTCGTGCCGACCATAACGAGGATCTTCTTGGCGCGGGTGATGCCGGTATAGATCAGGTTCCTCTGCAGCATGATGTAATGGCTCATGGAGATCGGCATAACGACGATCGGATATTCGGATCCCTGGGATTTATGGATCGTCGTGGCGTAGGCAAGGACCAGTTCATCCAGTTCCGTCACATCGTACTTCACTTCACGCCCGTCGAAATTCACGGTCAGCTCTTTATCCTGGGTGTCCACATAGACGACGGTTCCGATATCGCCGTTAAAGACATCCTTGTCATAATCGTTCCGGATCTGCATGACCTTATCCCGGACCCGGTAATGGACGCCGCCCCGCTGCAGGGAAAAGCCTTCCGGATTCAGAGCCTTCTGCAACTCCACGTTGAGGTTCGCCGCTCCGATCACGCCGCGCTGCATGGGAGTCAATACCTGGATATCGCTCCGGGCGACCTTGTAGTAATTCGGGAGCTTCGTCTTCACCAGATCCACGATCCGCTTTGCGATCTCTTCCGGCTCTTCCATCTCCTGAAAGAAGAAATCCGCTTCCTTCCCGCCGCGGAGATCCGGCCTCTGTCCGGCATTGATCCGGTGGGCGTTCATGACGATCCGGGAAGTCTGCGCCTGTCGGAAGATCTTCGTCAGCCGGACAACCGGCACCGTCTCCGAATCGATGATGTCCCGGAGAACGTTTCCCGCTCCAACGCTGGGAAGCTGATCGATGTCCCCGACCAGGATCACAGTCATCGTGTCAGGCACGGCCTTCAACAGATTATACATCAGAATCTGATCGATCATGGAACATTCATCCACGATCAGCACATCTCCGGTCAGAGGATCCTCTTCCGTTTTCTGATACCCTCCCGGCGGTTTGAATTCAAGAAGGCGATGAATCGTTTTCGCTTCCATCCCGGTCGCTTCCGACAATCGCTTTGCAGCTCTTCCGGTCGGAGCCGCCAGAAGGAGTTTCGCTCCGGCTTCCCGGAAAGCGGTGATGATCCCGAGAGTCGTTGTGGTCTTTCCGGTTCCGGGACCGCCGGTCAGGATCAGGACTTTGCTCTGCACTGCGGTGAGGATCGCCTGCATCTGGATCTCATCATAGGTCATTCCTGTTTTAATGGAGATTCGTTCTTCCAGACCTTCCGGATCCACTTTGATCCCTTCGGAATTATCCTTGATGGCAGTGAGGCGTTTTGCGGTTCCACGTTCTGCGAAGAAAAACGGCGGGAGATAGATTGCTTCCTCTTCTCTCACCACGTCCTCTGCCCGGATCATCTCATCCAGTGTCATGACAAGAAGATGCTCCTCCACCTCCAGAAGCTCCGTTCCCTTTTCGGTCAGCATCTCTCTGGTCGCAAAACAGTGTCCTTCGTTCGACAGCTGATTCAGAGTATAGATGATACCGCTCCGGAGACGTTCATACTTTTCATGACCGAAGCCGAGTTTTGACGCGATAGTGTCCGCTGTCCGGAAGCCCATGCCCCAGATATCATCCGCCAAGCGATACGGATTTTCCTGCACCACCTTGATGCTGTCGGCTCCATAGGCTTTGTAAATCTTCGTGGCGTGGCTCGTGCTGACCTCGTGGCTCTGGAGAAAAAGCATGATGTTCTTGATCTCCCGTTGTTCCAGCCAGCTCTTTTTGATCCGTTCCACCAGAATCTTTCCGATCCCGGGAACCTCGATCAGGGAATCCGGATTTTCGTCGATGATCTCCAGTGTGTCCTTCCCGAATTTCTGCACGATCCGTTTTGCATAGATCGGACCGATCCCCTTGATGAGCCCGCTGCCGAGATACTTCTCAATCCCGTAGACCGTCGCGGGCAGAGTTTCTTCAAAGGTCTCCACCTCGAACTGGCGGCCGAATTTCGGGTTCACCTTCCACGAGCCTCCAAGAGAAAGCACGCTTCCCACATGAGTCTCCGGCATTGTCCCGACCACCGTGACAAGATCCTGGAAATTCTTTGCCCGGCATTTCAGCACCGTGTATCCGTTTTCTGTATTCTGATAGGTGATGATCTCCACCACACATCGTAAATGCTCTGTATTGCTCATATCCCTTGCATTATACACCATCTCTTTATTCTCCACATCCGGTTTTCAAATAATCGCCCTCTCTTCGATACCGGAAAAAGCGCTTTTTACTATCATTCCCTGACCGACGTGATCCCAGATCATTATTACCTTGCAACCAGGCGAACGGATACAAGAATACGAGACCCCCGCGTCATACAGTCCTTCCTGAAGGATGAAATATTTGATGCCGGCATCACGAAGTTACAATACAACAATTCCAGTATCCGCATATACGACAAGGAGCGTATGTTAATCGAACTTATGAGGTTCAAATCCAAAATACCGATGGATTATTATAAGGAAATCATAGGTAACTACCGCAAGCTCTCCTACGAGCTTGATTTCGGAGTCGTCGAGGATTACGCCGCTATGTTCAAAAGCGGCTCGAAGCTTATGAATATGATACAGATGGAGGTACTCTAATGAATCTGTATGAAGAAATAGACAGGATCAAGCTGTCCGGCTACAGCGAGCAGAATGCACAGTCAAGACCGATGATCGAACCTCTGTCCTCCCTGCGGATATCCGTAAACGTCGCTTTCACATCCGTGGCAAACTTCGCCATCTGAACATCATTATATGCTCCGAAATAGCACGACTGATGTCCCGCAAAGTCATATCAGATACATCCTGTCCGATCACGTCTCCGTTATTCTTCACATCAAAATAAAGCTCACCCGACCCATGCTTGTTCAGAATGGAGGCAATGGAGATCACACCCTCTTTCAGTTCTCCGGTGCTTTTCTTGAATTCAATTTGCTCGTTTTCTTCGCCAATATTGTACACGCAGACATCTCCCACATCTTTGACACCCATATTATGATTCGAGGGTCAAAAGGTACCCCTCATGATTTGTAAATTGATCCTTGTAAATTTCATATAATTCAGACATACGGAGCAGAAACAGATATAATAGAAGTATCAAGTTTTTGCGAGGTGTCATATGTCGTTTGTTAAAAATGATGTGGAGCAGTTGTCCTTCAATAATCAGCTTTTCGGGTTGACCGATCGAGAAAAACGATTCCTTGATCGTTCATGGGCGACCCAGTTTGCTGATAAGATTTTTCCGCTGATCGACGAAGAAAAGTTCTCTGTATTATACAGCGATAAAGCTTCTCGGCCAAACAATCCTGTAAATGTGATAGTTGGTGCTTTGATTCTGAAAGAGCTGCGTCAACAAACCGACGAAGAACTCCTTGATTCCATTCTTTTTGATGCCAGATATAAGCGAGCTCTTCATACGGAAAACTTTAAGGAACAGCCTGTTTCGGATACGACATTTAAGCGGTTTCGGAAACGCTGTCTAACCTATGAGACCGCTCACGGCGTTGATCTGATCCAAGAATGCATCAAGGAACTGTCTGGCGAAATGGCAAAGCTCATGAATATCAGCGGTCAGATACAGCGAATGGATTCCATGATGGTCGCCTCCAACATCAAGCGTTTAAGCCGTTTGGAATTGCTTTATACTTGTATATCCAACTTCGTGGCGTATCTTCATAAGACAGAGGGAAACGGAAAGCTTTCCGGGTTGGAGCATTACTATGATCCAAACGATATGAATGCTGTCATCTATCATAAGCGGCTGGAATCCGAAGACGGCAGGATTCAAACCGTACTGAATGACGCTGAACGTTTGCTGGAAACCTGCAACGGTGGATACGATGATGTTGAGCCATATCAGCTTCTTGTGCGCGTCATCCGCGAGCAGACTGTTTCTGAAAATGGCAGTTTGCGGCTAAAGACAAAAGAAGATGGAAGTATGAATTCCTCTATCATGCAAAATCCTGCAGATCCGGAGGCAACATATCGTGAAAAAGCAGGCAGGCAAAATCGTGGATACGTCGCCAATGTCACCGAAGCTGTTGGCGAGAATGGTTCCATTGTTACCAGTTACCAATTCGAACAGAACACACACAGTGACACAGAGTTCCTCAAAGAACATCTTGAACAGGAAGGAAAAACTCCTGAGCGAAGAACTCTAATCACGGATGGAGCTTATGACAGCGAAGAACTTCGAAAGGAAGCCGATGCAAAAAACATTAGTCTCATAACCACAGATCTTATTGGCCGCGAAGCAAATGACATCCACGCAGATTTTGTTTTTTCTGAAGATGGGCATTCCATAGTACGCTGTCCGGCAGGGAACCAGCCGCAAAGCAGTTCCTTTGTTAAAAGTACCGGCCAATGCAGGGCATCGTTTGATAAGCGAAAATGCGAGAACTGCCCGCATCGGGATCAGTGCAATCCGAAACTCGGAAACAGGAAATCTGTTGTATACGTATCACAAAAGTCGGCAGAGCGGGCAAGGATACAACGATCAATGAAGACACCGTACTTTAAGATAGCAGCAAAAATCCGCAACGGGGTAGAAACTATTCCTTCCATCCTCCGCCGACGATATGATATAGACCACATGCCGGTTCGCGGAAAGATACGGATGAAACACCGGTTTGGATTTAAGATCGGTGCATTGAACCTCAAAAAGCTGTTCAAATACCTGGACGGCTCGGAGAAATATGCCTCAAATATGGTATTTGCTTAAAAAAAACGGAAGGGGATTCCTGCGCTTACACGAAAAAGCATCCGGATTTCTCCCAAAATCCATTTTCTGAATTATATGAAGTTGTAAAAGAGCAAAAAACGGAAATATTAACGAGGGCTTTTGACCCTCAAATCATAAAATACGTTTCATAAAAAAAGTCCTCCTTTAAAATTGTATGCTCCTATCTTAGCACAGAACCGTTGCTCCATGCCACCATCAGAACGAAAAACTTAAATTATAAAGATTTTTCTGTATGATGAGAAAGGAGATTATTCTTCCTTCCCTTTTTCTACGGTTTTATCTTTGCCAACGAAAATTATACACTGAGTTCGTGCTTTGGCGTCGAAAAAGTAAAAAAAGGTTAATTTTTGCCGGAGAGATGGTATAATTATGATTATGCTGTTGATCATCTTAAAGGAGGACGTGTGACATGCCTGGCTATGGTAGTATTTCCGAAAAAATGAATCAAAGGCTTGATATGGGGCTTGAGCTTGTTGAACAGCAGGTTTCTATGGAGGACTCGGAGCAGAAGGATCTTGATGCGGCTGCTTTCGCCTCCCCCGTATCGGAGGATGAGATAACAGGGCAGTCTAAAAAGCATAAGCAGCTTTCCGCCCAGGATATCGCGTATGATGCTATCGAATTTTTTGACAGGGAGACAGAGCAGGAAGCAGAAAAAAACGGTCAGAAAAAGAGTATCGAAACCAGCAGTCTCCGGGAGATTCTGCAGATGATGGAGGAGGATTCCGAATCAAAATCCACGCAGATGATGTCCATGCAAATGACATTGAAAATGCTGCTTGAGATGAAGGAGTTGAATGAGGAGGCTGAAAAGAAGGGCCGAGTGAGTATTGATTATCGCGACGCACTGTATTTTGTGGAAAATGCAGCCCATTTTTATGCCTCCACCCATACGAAAAGTATTTTCCTTTCCAAATCCGGAAAGAACCGCTATCGGATGAGCTGCCGGATCGCTACCTTGATCGCTCCCCTCAGGATGAAGATCGACCAGCTGGTTAAGGCTCAGACGACTGCCACCGAACAGGAAGAGGCACGCACCGGAGAACAGACGGAAGAGGATGTTGCACACATCATCGATTCGGGGAAATTTACTTCGGAAGAGGCGGGTAAGGAACTGAAGGACTGGCAGGTGAACGGGAAAAAATACAGGGAAACCTTAATGCGCCTGATAAAAGGGGATAAGCAGGTCAAGGGGGATAGAGAGACGCTGCTGAAGTTCCTTGCCGACAAGAACCGTCTTTTAATCGCCAACAAGACCGCAATGTCCATGGTGTGTGATGAACATATGGAGCTCACCTACGGACTTCCCGGACTTAAGAAGCTCCTCTCCGAATATATGGAGAAGAAGCTGAATGAGAGCCCCGAGACCCAGGAGAAGATATACACGGAGGTTAAGGAGTTCAGGAGCTTTATCAACGGCTGTATCAGGGATTTTTCCTCCGAAAACAGCAGTCTGCTGAAGAAGGTCGGAAAAAGATGGGAGTCCATGCTGGCCGGACTTTCGGCGGATGCGGGGGATCGGAGCCTCTGGGGGCGTTAAGATTTGAAGTATCTCATGCTGGAAGCAGAGGATGCGGAGTTTGCCAATCGCCTCAATGAGTATGCGATTCAGAAAGAAGAGAATGAAAAGCTGATCGAACAGATCGTCAGGGATGCAGGCTACTCATCCATGACAAATAAAGCCATTGTCAAAAAGATCAGGGAAAAGCTGGCGTCCGTCGTGATCTTCGGCTCAGAAACCGAGATCGCGGAGCAGACCGAAAAATATCTGGAGGTCGCCCATATTTTCTGTGCGGACGAGGTTGGCGCGGAGCGCCGCGTGAGTATGATCATGATGACATACCAGATCCCCGAAGAGTATCGGGATGCCCTTATATTGAAGCTTTCACGCGGCGCAAAGGGTGATAATATGGTCAAAACCATCGCCCAGGGCGATGTTATGCTGCAGAATGAAGCTGCTCAGGGGTTTGCCGAAAATCTTCAGTTCGGGATAAAAACCCTTGAAAAGACCGGGATATACCGCAGGGCGCTTTCAAGGAATCAGTGGAAGGCAATCGATAAGCTGCGCCGCTATGCCGGTGTCTTTGAACGGGAGAGTTTTTCACGGGAATTGAAAAAGATTCTGGCTGATAAAACAGGAGAAAAGATCACTAGAGAGGAATATAAAAAAGGACTTGCCGCTTCCGGACGAAGGGGGATCGGTTTCTCGGCGAGGATCTTGGGAGATCAGTTCCTTTCGCACAAGGACATGCAGGGTATTTTGAAGGAGGATGAGGTTGAGTGGTTTCGGGAGAATCTCATCCGCGCGCTGGCGCCGGACGAGGAGACTTTTGCCGCACTCGAGCATGCACAGACGATCGACATCATGAAGATTGCCGGCACCATGCGGAAGGTGTTTCGCGAGCTGAAGGATCGGATTGCCGTCATGCATGCAGATGATAAGCTGGATAAGTCGGTCTGCCGTCAGGTTCTTTTGCGCATCGCTTCCGAAAACATAGGAGAAGGCGACTTCGAACGGATCCTTGAAGAAGAAAAGAAGGCCTTTACCGACAGGGAAGCACTGGCACAGGAGATGAAGGCTGTAAAGGCGGTGGCAAAGGGCGATGTCAGCGGCGGCTTTGACTGTGAGAGGAAATACGAAACCTACAAAAAACGCAGGAAGCTGCTCGCGGATTATGAGCAGGGTCGTTTTGCCGTACTTTCAGATTATCTGATGAATGACCCGGAATTCTATCGTGAGATGATGAACTGCACGGATGAGGAAGCCGTTAGTTTCCTGAAGGAGACAGAGGAGAAGTACGGCGCTCTGGCAGATGCGTTACGAACAGCGGATGTGAGTCCTGTCGTAAAGCAGATGTATCTGGACAAAAAATTCGACGATATCAAATCCGGCGTTCTGAAGGGAGAGGTCATCTTCTGGAAGAGAGAGATCCGTCTTGAGGATAAGCTGATTCATGAAGAAAAGCAGCAGGATGGTTCCACGATCAATTCAAACGTAAAGAATGCGACAAAAGAGGTCATAAAGGAGATCCTCAGAGAAGAAAAGTCCGACCTCTCAAAGAAAGATCGCGCGTCGGCAATAGACGGGTTTATTCAGTACAGGCTCCGTAAGCTTTATCAGGATAAGGATGGCTTTGACAAGCTTCAGTCAAAGAGTGAATTGAAGGAAGACCTTTATCTTGCCTATAAGGCCATGGAAGAGAACCGAAGAGCAGCGTTTCAGGCATTCGGGGAAAGACTGAAGGATAAAAATTCTCCGTTTTTCAATGAAACGGATCAAAAGAAAAAGAAACTGATCGGAAGATTTGCCGTATATATCGGTGAAGCCGCCGCCGACGAAACAGATACTGAGGCTTTTAAGAAAAAGCTGTCTGACAGTATTAAGGTATTTGAAGAAAAAGCCATGGAAGAGGGGAAAAGAATCTTAAAAAAGGCGGCTCCCCCGGAAAATGAAACGATCCGTAAGGAGACAGAAGAGCGCCTGAACACCGAAAAGGCAGCTCTTTCCAAGGCCGGATATCTGCTCATGGAGGATGAGGAGACAAAGGCCATCCTTAAGGATATCCGTGAGAAAAAGGCGTTGGTCACTTTTGGGTCGGAGAAGAACACGGCGCTCTCCCATGGGAATTGGGAGATGGCAAGAGAGCGTGTACGCGAGCTGCTTGCTCCCTATTTGGGAAATAATCTTTCGCCCCTCATCGTCAACTGCCTGATCGAGAAGAATACCATAACATTGTCTGACATTCTGATCGGGGCCGGTATCAATGTCACTGCCGATAAAGCCTTATTTGGCGGAGAGCAGGTAAAAAAGAAATGGACCCGGAATTTAGCATTTCAGACATTTGATGAGCATGCGAAGTGGCTCGCCAGGGTTCATGATATCCTATCCAGGCCGGACAAGGGTGAGGATCCCTTAAGCGAGGATGAAAAGAATCTGATGATCGTCCATATTTACAGAAACGAAGAATCCTTCTTCTCATCAGAAACAAAAGAGCATACGGATGACCGCCGGGTGATCAAGGGGCAGTGGTATAAGGACTTCAGAAGGAAATATAAATCTCTGAAGAAGATGGAGAAGATGGAGATCGCAGACCCGCTTCTGGAACAGGAACGTATCAACATAAGCAGGGATCTGAGAGGTCTTTTGGTTACGGCCGGCATGAAATCAGGAGAAGAACAGAGCCCGGGTGAGGATCGCAGCTTTGAGACCCGCTGCAAGCGGGCGTTTACCTATTTAGACCAGACAAATAAGTTGTGCACTCTGATCGCCGAACGTCTTGAAGCAAATGAAAAATACAGGGGACTGGCGCCTTCGGATCAGGCTTCTTTTGTGCTGGGTCTGCGCTCCTATTATCACGGGGAACTGATGGAACAGCTCACTGCGCAGGCGGACAGAGAAGCCGCCTTTGATAAAGAGAAGTGGGCAGGGAAGCTGGACGAGGTGATCGGTGATGCCACGAGGATGCATTATATCACCGGAGCGAAATTGTCCGTGGGTTCGGAGTCCTATCATAAGCGAAACACGAATTTCGCCGAAACAGTGGGAATGGAGGCCATCGATGAGACGATCAGCAAATATGGGTGGCATTCCCAGAGAAAAAAATACGAATCGCTTACACCTCAGCAAAAGGAGCTTTTTGCGCTGGGCCTTATGCTTCTGGACAAGGGAGCACTGGGCGCGGGCGGCGGCTCCAACGAGGTTTTAAGTAATCCCGAACTGCGCAAGAAGGAGACTTCCGTCAGACTGATAGAGCTGTCAAAATGTATGCAGGGCGCCTCCTATGATTTTCGGATTGACTATGTGCAGGCTGCGGCAAAGCTTACGAATTTCGGAGCAACCATATTCAGTAGCGGGACAACCGCGCTTTCCGATACGGCATTTGACAAGGCATTTGCTTTTGCGGAGGGCATCTGGCTCAAGATGAATTCCGCCACTAAGGAGGATATTGAACGCGCCTCGGATGCGGAATCCGTGATCGGCGAGGCAGCCCTCCTTGGCAAAACACAGCAGGCAAAGGAGTTGGAAAAGCTGAAGCGTCATGTCTTTGATACGGAAATGTTCAAAACACAGCTCCTTTCATACGCCGAAGAGGACGCCGGTAAACTGAACAAGAGTATCGGCAATGCGTCAATCGTTCCTCTCGCAAGGAACAGCATGAAGAAAGAGAAGGCACACATAGAAAGGGTTCTTAAGCGGATCGCGGGAATGGATGAACTGGAGATCAGACGTCTGATCGCAGTGCTCCAGAACCGCACGGTGCTTGATCAAAGTTTGGTTGACAAGAGCAATGTGATGGATGCGGACAAACGCGAGGAGCTTGCGCTTATGTTCTCGGAAGAAAACGAAGCTGCCGCCCTCAGACAGTTTACCACCAACAGCATGTGCTTCAACGCATTGTCCAGCATACTCGGCTTTAAGCTGAGGGATGACAAAAAAATCGGAGATGACACGCTGAGGCAGGAGCATTTTGACAATGTATCCTTTCATCGTACTGCCAATGTGGACTGGGAGCTTGTGGAGCGCGCATTTCAGTTCCTTGATGAACAAAAGCATGCAAGACTTGCACGTTATGCCATGCGAAATTCCAAGGATTTCATTGAATCCAGCGGCAATACCAAAGCGATCAGGGAATACAGATCCATAAAGAGCAAGACGACGATCAATGAGAAGGATACCATCGAGTTCCTGAAAAAACAGGCAAAAATGGATGCCGAAAGCGGTGACAACGAGGATGCGATCCTCGCCGTCGGCGGCTTCATGAAGCTGGACGAAGCCGAAAAGCGGCTGTTTTTCAAAGTTTTAGGCAGCCGCGATCTTCTGGACATGTCCAAGAAGAATCTTTACCGCAACATCTATAATGCCGGGGCCGAAAGGAGCTTCGCAAATGAAACGGGACGATTCCGGCTGATCGATGAATATATAGAAAAGACCAGATCCGGCAATACGGGCATACCGCTGGATAAGACGGCGCATTACGAAGCGCTCAGGTCTCTTCTGTCCACTCAGGTGGATGACACTGCGGATTTCAAGTCCGCGGAGCATGTAAGGGACTTGCTTGCCACGGAACGTAATCTTTTCATGCAGCGGAAAACGGCTGTTGACTGGAAGCTTTTTAACCGGGCGCTTCAGTTTGTAAACCGTGCGAGATATGAAAGGAAGATCCGTGAGGGCAATGCCGAGCTCTATCGTTCCTCGGGAGAGCTGTCGAAATACGGCAGGCTTTCCATGGACTACAGCATCTTAAGGAAGAACATTCACAACACCGGAAATCAGTTTTTTCGTTTCGGAGTGCAGCGCGCAAAGAAGGCGGGCTTCGAGATCATGGATGCCGTTCTGGAGTTTCAGATCGGATCTGTCACGATGAATCTTGAATCGCTTTCCAAGATGTTTGAACTTGCCGGCAAGCTTATGCCGGAGGGTAAGTTAAAGGCTGTGATCACGGAATTCAATGAAGAGGTGATGCGGGGCGGTAAGGATACCTTAGGCGGCATTAAGACGAAAACCCGCTATTTTAACCCCGCGAAAACGATTAAAAAGACTGAAAACAAGAGGAAAAGCAAGGAGAAGGAAGCCACCGGCCAGTTCCAGTATATTAAGAACACCATCGATAATATTATAGCCGATGAGGCGGTGTTCGAAAAGGGGATTGAAAGTGTCGGCGCCCTGATCGGAGATGCGGTGGGAGTTTCCAAAGTCCGGAAGAAGGAGAACGGTAAAAAGAAAGAAAAAGAAGATATCCTGGAGAAGCAGGTCGGTAAGTTTAAGGTTCAGAAGCGTTACGGCGATATCCGGGACGGGATTATGAAGGTCGTTCATCTCGGCAAGAAAGCAAAGGGCATCTATGATAAAGCGAAAGAATCCATTCCGGGGTTTCGGATTGAGATGGACGACGGGACAACGAGAGTATTGCTGGATGCAGTCACAAAAACCGTGGTAGACCGTTTCACCAAAGCATTCGCGGGAGAGGAGAAGGGACCCATTGCCGACACCTTAAAGGTGAGTCTGGAAAAAGCCAAAAAGGCAAAGCTTGATGCTTTGAAGGAAAGCAGGCTGAAGGAACTGATCGCGAATAAGAAGGTGCCGGAGAATTACCAGTTCTCGGACAAGGATATAAAGTCGCATAAATTCTGGAAGGCAGAGGAGGAAGAACTGACAAACGCGGAAAAGAGGACGGTTGTCGAAAAGTCGGGAAAGGATTTCATTTCAGGGATACTGGACGGCATCTTCGGAAAGGGAGCCGCCGACGGGATCCTGGAGGTGGCTCAGACGATCCAGGAATTCACCACAAAGATTCAAAAAGCCATGACCTGGGTGTCTGAAATCACCGGTGCCGTCAGGCTTTACGCTGAGAGCATTACCGATATTGTGAAGCGCAGTCAGAATAAGAATGAACTGAAGGGTGCAAAACAGCGTTCACAGGAAGAGGATGTGAAAAAGAAGGATGAGGAAACACTGAAAAAGGGAAGTGAGTTCCAGACCGAAGAACAGGAGGAGCTTACAGCTGAAACAGTAAAGCATCATCTGGATATGCAGAAGATGGCGAATGACATTTCGAATAACATACAGAATCTTTACATCGGCAAGGATGTAATGGATATGGTGATGGAGACAGGTATCATAGTCGCCACTTCCCTTGGGGCGGCAGGTCCTGCTGTCAAGGCAGTCGCTGCTGCTGTCAAGGCGGGGGTGGATATGATACTGTATTGTATCCGTGTCGTGAAGGACAGGGCGATGCTGAAGGATTACTATACGACCACGCAGCAGGGACAACGGCACCTGTTCAACATAGTAAACGGCGTTGATGAGGCATTTGGCAGGGAGCTTGGCGAAAAGAACAGCGCATTGGCAAAGGAGGACTTCCTGCAGATCATCTGCAAGGGAGAAGGCTATGATAAGGTGGAAGAGCTGGTGACCGATACCGGTATGCGTATGGCGACGTCCATCGCCTTCTGCGCCAGCAAATACAATCCGGTTCTGGAAACCAGGATTCAGGCGACGACAGCCATGGCGGTGCTCGGAATGAAGGATCAGATCGGAAAGACCGATGCTCAAACGATCAAAGGCATCTTCGACGCAATGAAGGCCGCGTGATATTACGGCTTATTTTCCTGAAGGAGGTGTAAATTGGGATTAAAGCTTACAGGTGAAAATATTGCCACTCTGATCATGGACGGGTCAACGATCATCCTTGCATGCGGCTTGTTTACACAGACAAATATTATGAGAAGGAGAGGCCGGAAGGATGACAGGCTTTTCTTCCTGATGCTGTTCTTTGACGTGATCGCTGCCGTTGCCGACATAGTGACCTACATTGCCGACGGAAAGGACTTCTGGGGCGCCCGGTATTTTAATCTGGGCGGTACGACTGTTTTCTACATCGCCCTTGTGCTTCTGACCATGATCTTTTATCGGTACTCCCTTGCACGATTTAAGAAGCCGGGAGAGAGCGGACACAGTCATAAGGTGTTTTTTATCCCCGGACTTATTACAGAGGCTCTGCTTCTTGTGAATCTGTTTACCGGAATCTTTTATTATGTGGATGAAAAGAATGCGTATCATTACGGCAGGCTGTTCATTATGCTGTTTGTGGTAATGGGGGTGTATCTGGCAGCCGCATTTGCCCATATGGCGAGATACCGGCATGGAGAAACGGGGAAGTCGCTGATCCCGGTCTGGATCTATATGCTCCCGATTCTGGCGGGTGTGTGGGTTCCCTTTGTCTTTGGAGGGATATCCATTACAAGCATCTGTATCGTGGTAGCCATCGCCTTTACGCATCTCGGAAGTGCCGCGGAGGCTGTGAATGATAACAGGGAATACGGTGAAGAATTATGACTGAGATCACACATTTCTCCATATACGCCAATCTGGTGGCGATCATCATATGCATCGGTGTCTCTGCGCTGGCGCTTCGGCTTAAAATGCATGATGCGATGGAAAAGAGGATCTTTTTGTCTCTTATGGCTGTTACCGCGCTGATGGCCGTATTCTATATGCTTTGTGAGTTTGTCGAGGTTGACGAATATGGAGTCAGCGCGACCGGTGCCAAGGTTGTGGAGACGATCCTGGAGATCATCCTCAATCTGTTTGCGCTTATCTGGATGATCTATGTGGATTACAGGGTGTTTCACAGCCGGCTTCATTTAAGGAGAAACCGACTTCTGTTTTTAATCCCGTTTTTCGTGGTATCCGGCTTTTTCGTAATCGACATTTTTACCGGCATCCTTTCCTACTATGATGAAAATCTCGTTTTTCATGAGAACGTGCTCTATACGATCCTTGACGCGTGCCGGTACAGCGTTTTCCTGATATCCTTTATATGGCTTGCCTTTCAAAAGAAAAAGGATGAAAAAACGCGTTTTTTTTCCGTACTTCCCATGCTGATCCCGATACTGATCTATAGCCTGTTTTACTATTTCACGCCTTATCCGACGCCTGCTCTGGGATTTGCCATCGGAATGATGCTCATGTATGCGCAGCTGATCAACGAGCTGACTTTTCAGGATGCCGGTACGGGGTTTTACAACAGACTTTATCTTGATTATCTGCGGGAGCTTATCCAAAAGGGAGATTACGAGTTGAACGGCATCATAAGCTTTAAGCTCCCGGAAGGGGAGCTTGAACGGAATGCTTCCGTTATGACAAGGCAGCTGCCAAAGGCCTGTGACCCGATTCGAACAGGGAAGGATACGGTAGTGACCCTTGCCCATATTAAGAACAAAGGAGGCCTTCATCTGGCGGCAGAGGATGTGGAGATGGCGCTGGCACAGCAGGATATCAAGGTCGCAGTCAAATACGAGCTGAGAAAGAAAAAGGAAAGCGGAGCGGAATTCTTAAACCGGTTTCTGGAAGCTGACAAACGGGGAACGGAAAAATGAAGATATTAGAGATATATAAGGAAGATGCCCCGCTTTTTTCCGAGTACATAGATGAGGATATGCGGGAAAATCTGGATCGGGTTTTTTACAATGCGATCGGTGCCATGGATGAGGGCGAGACCCCTGCGGGCGTCCTGGTCTATGAGCTGCAAAACAGCGAGAGCGAGAAAGATACCTTAAGCCGCATCCTGTCCTTTGATGCAAAAAGCGGTGATATCAGCGACGAACTGATGTCCGAATACGAAGAGGCAGTGGCGGAGAATGAGGTGGCATACAGCTTCTATGAATCGCCGGATGAGCGTTTTGCCCGCGGGCTTTCCGAGTGCGGCTTTTCACTGGAAAAAGCGGAGTCGCCGGATATTGTCCTGTCCTTACGGGATGTCAGAAAGCTATGCAATATCATTAAGACTGACGTGATACCTTCCTACATCATGCCGCTTTCCGAAGTATCCGTATTTCAGTACAGAACCTTTGTAAAGGAGTGCCTGTTCCGGGACAACAGAGGACTTGCAGAGGATCTGGCCCATCTTCCGCAAAGCTGGTTTGACCAGGAGCTGTCCTCCTGCATGATGGATGATGAAGAATTAAAGGGCGCCTTGCTGATCAGAAGGAATCCGTCCGGGCTGCTTCAGGTTATGCTCTATACGGCGATCGGAGCGGATTTCCGGAAGAATCTGGCGTTGATGATGATGCATTCCGCACGAATGGTCGTTAAACATTGCCCGGAGGATACCGGGATCATTATCCGCCGTCATAACGATGGAGTAAAAAAGCTGACGGATAAGCTCTTTTCGAGTGCGAAGGGAGAGATCGTATTAAAGGGGAAAAGACAGGAATTCATGCAGGACAACTTAACTTCTTCAATTAAAGCACATAGTTAAATCACGATTTAATTTGTTATTCGCAAAAGAATACTTTAACGAAAAAATAGACGGGTTATGTTGTGGAGTGTGTTATTTGAATTCTTTAGTGCACTATTGTAGGACTTAGTGCATGTTCATGCAGTTACCGTTGCAATATGAGGATCATTAGGCGATAATTGTTGGTGTTCTGCAGATTGATTACTTCTAAAATATGGGAGGTAATCAAAAATGCCACAATATAAACATTTAACGTTCCAGGAACGAATTCGTATTGAAGAACTTCTTGAGAAAAAAGTCTCTATCAATATGATTGCTAAAGACTTAAAGAAATCCAGATCCACTATTGCAAGGGAAATTCAGAGAAACCGTTATAAAGTTTCCGAACCAAGTTATCGGCTTCATCCATGTATCTATAAAAAGAGTTGCGAAAGGATGCATTTATGTGGGGATGAATCCTGCAGAAAGCATTGCAATTCCTGTTTTGAAGTCTGTAATACCAGTAAGTGCAAGGACTATGTTCCAAAACAATGCAGGTTTATTGAGAATGCTCCTTTTGTCTGTAATGGTTGTGAAAGAATAGACATCACAATGGGGGAAAATGCATGCCGGTATTTTAAATTCAGATATCAGGCAAAACGTGCCCAGTTATTGTATGAAGAAAAGCTTACCGAATCCCGTTCAGGGATTTCTTTTTCGCCTTCTGAGGTTGCTGAGATAGATAACCTTGTCTCTCCTCTTCTGCTTAATGGCCAGTCTATTTCCGCTGTTTATTATAATCATCAAAAGGAACTGCCCTGCTGCGAAAGAACGCTCTATAATCTTGTAGATGGCTGTTATCTGACAGCCAGAAACATCGATATGCCCAGAAAGGTCAAGTTTAAGACACGTTACAAACATGGCACCGGAAGAAACCACGATGTGTTTACCTTTGACAGGACATACGCTGATTTTAAAAACTTCCTGATAGAAAACCCTGATATTTCTATCTGTGAAATGGATACGGTTATTGGCAAGGTTGATGAAGCGCCTGTCCTGCTTACACTAATGTTACGAAACTGCCATCTCATGATTGCTTTTCTGCTCCCAAATAAGACACAGAGCTGCGTTATCGATACGTTGAATAATCTGAGCGATATGATAGGCGTCGAGGCTTTCAGGCGTATCTTCGGGGTGATAATCACTGACCGAGGAACGGAATTTTCTAACCCGCTGGCACTGGAATGTGATCGATATGGAGAAATAAAAACAAGAGTTTTCTATTGCGACTCCTACTGCTCTTGGCAAAAGGGAATGATAGAGAAAAACCATGAATTCATCAGGTATGTTATACCCAAAGGGACAAGCTTTTTGAGCCTGTCCCAGTCGGATATAACGCTTGTCATGAATCATATCAACAACTATCCCAGAGCTTCGTTAAACAACTGCACGCCTTTGGCCCTGGCAGAAATGCTTGTTGATAAAAAGCTGCTGGAAATGCTAGGCTATCACAAAATCCTACCGGATGAAGTGATACTGAAGCCGTCATTGATAAAAAAATGATTCAATAGGATTATAACAGAAATCAATCTGCAGGACTAAGTGCATAATAATAAAACAGTTATGAGAAGTGACCGCTTAGTCTTGCAAAAAATCGGCCAGTTCTCTGTTTGCCATATCCAAAAACATGAAAAACCGCATAAAATCAGGCTTTCCGAAGATGAAAAATGCCAGATTTTATGCGGTTACTTTTACATTTCAAAGAAAAATTAATTGTGTGCACTAACCTTTGCTAGTAACGGAGATGGTGAAAGGCGCTTCGAGAAAAATGTAAACAGTTCTTTTCATCCTATGACAGGATTAACAGAATACCTGAACTCGAAGGGTGAAAAGGATATAATAGCAATCGGTGTGTCAACAGACTATTGCATGGACGCAACGATCAAAAGCGGATTTGAAAAAGGATTCAACATATTTGTTCCTGCATACACGAACTCAACCTATGATAATCCTTATTTTGATAAGGAAACAGCCTACAAGTATTATAACGAATTTTTGTGGGGAAAGCGTTATGCAAAGGTGATTACTGTCGAACAAGCGATTAAGCTTTTGCAATCCGGAACTACAATGATAAAAGATAGAGTTTAACCAGTAAAAGTGCGCCAAAGTCACCAGTGAAAATGCGCCAAAGTCACCAGTGAAAACGCGCCATAGTCACCAGTAAAAGCACAGTTTTATCTTGCGTATAATCAAAGATTGTTGACCGTTTCACCCTTGCTATTTGTATAATAAGATACTATACTTGTAATCGAAACTTGCTCGTATATACGACCAAATAACGGAAAGGCGGATTTAATTTGGTAGAACGGAAGAATTATCTGGAAGCCCTGAAAAAACGACAATGGAATGGCCGGATAAAGGTCATAACCGGCATTCGAGGATGCGGGAAAAGCACGCTTCTCTTTGATCTGTTCAAAGATCATCTAATTGCGTCGGGCGTGCCGGAGCAGAATATCATTCTTCTTGCGCTGGATATTGATATCAACGAACGCTACAGGGATCCGAATGAATTATCAGCCTATGTGAGAGAACGGGTCAAAGACACGGAGCAGAAATACTATGTCCTGATAGACGAAATCCAGTATGCCATTTCCAAAGAAGAGCTTATGCAGAAAGACGCTCCGGTCAGGCTGTATAGTACCCTGAACGGCTTTCTTCACATGAAGAATATTGATGTGTATGTGACCGGAAGCAATTCCAAAATGCTGTCAGCGGATATATCCACGGAGTTCAGAGGTCGCGGAGATGTAATAAAAGTTCATCCTTTCTCGTTCGCCGAATTCTTTTCTGCCGTCGATATGGACAAGACAGACGCATATAACGAATACAGTATGTACGGCGGAATGCCCTATCTTATCCATCTTGATTCGGGCGAGGACAAGTTCCGTTATTTATCAGATCTCTTTGAGGAGATCTATTTTAAGGATATCGAAGAGCGGTACACGATCAGACTTCCGGGGGTGCTCCGTGAATTAACGAGTAATCTCTGTTCCTCAGTGGGTTCCTTAACAAACGCAAGTAAGATTTCCCGGACACTTCAAAGCACCAAAAGTCTTAAGGTTGACGTTGAGACCATCAGCTCATATCTTTCCTATCTGACGAGCTCCTTTTTGTTTTCTGAATCGGTAAGATACGACATCAAAGGAAAAAAGTACTTTGAATACCCGTCCAAGTATTATTGCACGGATGTTGGGCTGCGGAATGTCCGCCTCGGCTTGCGGCAGCAGGAAGAGGCTCATATCATGGAAAACTGCATATATAATGAGTTGAAAATAAGGGACTACCAGGTGGATGTCGGGGTAATCCCGATTGTGGAGAAAAGCAGCACGGGGAATCGCATACAGAAAAACTGCGAGATTGATTTTATTGCCACGAAAGGCAGCAAGCGGTATTACATCCAGTCAGCGCTCAGCATGGACGATAAGGCAAAAGAAAAAACGGAACTGCGTCCGCTTAAAGCTGTAAATGACTCTTTCCGGAAAATTGTCGTATCAAAATCCTATGGAAAGAGCTGGAATGATGAGGACGGTATTCTCCGAATCAATCTGATCGATTTTCTTCTGGACGAGGACAGTCTTAACCGATAAATCAATCGTGTGAAAGTTTTTCTGTAAATAGGATTTCCTAAGATAATTGACGAGTCAGACAATGGCAGAATTGCTATGTCTGGCTCGTTTTGACTATACATTTTTTGTTATATTCCGTCAAGATTTTTGTTACAATATTTTAGGTACTATAGACTATGTATACTCTTTAGCTTTGAAGATAATCGTGCAAACAGATATGAAAATTCAGTTCATGGCCACAACAAACCTATGTCCTTGACATTAAAAATAGATGGAGTGCAAAATCAAAACAAATCTGTGCAGAACCGGCTGAAATCAGTGAGATTTCAGTCGGTTCTGTTTTTTGCTATATATTAAATGCAGATAGGCTGGAAAATGAATTAAAAACACTAAGATAATAAAGAGGGGAGAGCAAATTGATCTCTATTAGTTTTTTACTGACAGCACTTGTTATCGTACTTATTCCGGGAACTGGTGTGATTTATACAATCAACACGGGTCTTACACAAAAAAAGAGAATTATGCTGGCTGCGGCTTTTGGTTGCACGCTCGGAATAATTCCTCATATTGTCGCATGTATTTTGGGTTTGTCCGCAATCATGCATATGAGCGCGAAAATATTTTCGGTAATAAAATATGCCGGAGCCGTTTACCTCATGTATCTTGCATGGAAGACTTGGACATCCGCAGGACAGCTTGAATTTGATGAAAATAGATTTGCGACAACTTCATTAAAAACTGCTGCGCGGGGCGTTGTTTTGAATCTTCTGAATCCAAAACTGACTATATTTTTCTTTTCGTTTCTGCCACAGTTCATTCCTTCAGATACCGTTGACAAAATTGATTGCATGGTTGTGTTAAGTCTGGTTTTCATGCTTATGACTCTGATTGTTTTCATTATATACGGGCTGATCGCAGGTGCTTTGCGTGAGCTGGTTCAAAGGCGTAAACCTATTATGAAGAACATCGAACGGGGATTTGCATTGTCTTTCGCCGGATTGTCGATAAAACTTGCACTGGAGGAAAGATAAAAATGAAAGAAGGATTTACGCAATCTATCGGAATGTGTTTAGGACTCATTTACGGAATGAGCATAGGAATCGCTACACATAATATCGGATTTTGGCTGCCTATAGGTCTATGTTTTGGATTGTTGTTAGGTGCTGCGATGGAGAAAAGGAATTTAAAAAAACAGAAAGAAATACGAAAGATTACTTCAGATGAAATATCCGCTGCGCTTGATCTTGCATGGAGAGTGTTTTCGGAGTATGAATCTCCGGATTATTCCGAAGAAGGTATAGAGGAATTCCGGAAGTGCCTGCATGATGAGGAGTATCTGGCCGGGATCGAATACTATGGGGCTTTTGATGCCGAAAAGCTTGTAGGTACTATAGGGATCCGGCCGGACAGAAAACACATATGCTTCTTCTTTGTAGACGGGAAATACCATCGTCAGGGGATAGGAACAAGGCTGTTCAGATCAGTTTTGCAGGATTACCCGGAACAGACGATCACGGTTAATTCATCCCCCTATGGAGTTCCTTTTTACCACGCCCTGGGATTTGAGGATAGTGATAAGGAACAGACAGTTAACGGGATCAGATTTACACCAATGAAGTATGAGGGTTTGGCAGAAGTTGAGGGCTGAATATGGGAAAGATAGTTGTATTGGCTGGAAGTCCGAGAAAAAACGGCAATACCGACAGATTGGTTGAAGCATTTGCAAAGGGTGCAGAAAAGAATAATACGGTTGAGGTCATCTCAGTTTCCGATCATAACGTTAAACCATGTATTGGATGCAATTCCTGTTTTGAGAGGGATGAAAACAGGTGCTTTCAGGATGACGATATGACAGAAATATATGAAAAGCTGAATGAGGCGGATACCCTGATCATTGCTTCGCCTGTTTATTTCTATGGTATAAGCGCTCAGCTAAAGGCAGTTATTGACAGGCTTCATACTCCGATGAGGAACAGATTTCATATAAAGAAACTGGGGCTTATTCTGGTAGGAGCTGCGGAACTGCCGGAGTTATTTGATGCCATTATCACAGAGTACCGGCTGATCCTCAGTTTTTTCAAGCTGGAAGATGCCGGTATGGTTTTAATAAGAGGGGCAAAAGAAAAGGGTGATGTTAAGGACGAAGATTTAAATAAGGCATTCATATTGGGAGAGTCGATCAAAGGGCTTTAAGCTTTTAGAGGAAGTAGATAATGGATGCAGATTTGCAGGAAACAGTTTAACTCCAACTACTTAAAATTCATTGCTATTATAGCGATGACGATAGATCATGCCACGGATCTGCTGTATCCGGGATTTCCAATGGAAGCAATACCGCTTGCGCTTCATTTCATCGGAAGGCTTACCGCTCCGATAATGTGGTTCTTTGTATGTGAAGGTTATCATTATACAAGGGATGTTAAAAAGTATATGCTCCGTATGGGAATCTTTGCGATCATTTCTCACTTTGCATACTGCTTCGGTTTTGGAATAAGCCTTAATCCATTCGAAGGCGGGATATTTAACAGAACCAGTGTCATATATCCGCTGTTTATTGCGGTTGTCGTTTTATACATTGATGATCATTCAGAAATGTTAAAGAAGTGGCAGAAGACTGCGATCCAGACCATCCTTATTTTCAGCGCCTTTCCGGCAGACTGGAGCTGTATAGCCGTTCTTGCGCTCCTTGGCATGTACAGCGAAAGAGGAAATCTTGAAAAACAGATGTTGAAAATGGCGGGATGGGTATTCGTATACGGTATAGTGTCGTATTTTTTCGTCAGCAAAACATACGCAATAGAACTTATCGGTGTTCTCATGGGTTTATCCTGTACTGAAGCTTTATAACGGTGAACGGGGCAAGGCCAGATGGATGAAGTGGTTTTTTTATATATATTATCCCGCACATTTGATCGTTATCGGGATAATACGGCTCGCAGTATATGGAAACGTAAACATCTGTCTGTGAATTAAATCTGTTTATTCTCATAACTATGGGTGGCTCACAAAAAGATCGGATCCGTATAGAAAGATTGAAAACAGTAATGTCGGGAGACGGGAGGATATTTTAATTCCATGATACCTATATTGATCAATATATGTCTGGCCGGGCTAAAGTTTTTTGCAGGGAGTATCTGCGGCTTGACGTCTGTAATGGCAGATGGCACCAATAATCTCATGGATGCCGTTACTTCAGCGATCACCGAGCTCGGTGCAAAGCTGTCCGCTATTCCGGGTGGGAAGAAGCATAAGAACGGTCATGGCAGAATAGAATGGCTGGTGGCTATTGCGATGTCCTGCTCGATCGTAGTGGTGGGATGGGAGTTATTAATGCAGTCTGTGGAAGGGATAAGGCATCCTTCCGAGGCCACATTCAGCATGGTGGCATTGATAATCCTTGTGATTTCGGCAGCCACAAAGGTATTCCTCTATTTTTATAATATCTCAAGATCGAAAGAACATAATTCACAAGCTTACAAGGCTGCGGCATTGGATTGCATTTCTGATGCCGTATCCACGGCGGTGGTTCTCATTTCCTTCATCATTCAGTCAAATACGGGACTTCATTTAGATGGGTACTGCGGAGTACTTGTTTCCCTCTTCATTATTTATAACGGATTCAAGTCTTTTGCAGACACCTCAAGACGCATTATGGGAGAGGATACGGATGAAGATGCCGTTAAGAGACTGAAGGAATATATACTGTCATATAATGACGGTGTGATAGAAAAATGCAGTGATGTTCAGATCCTGGATTACGGATATGAACGCTTCGGAGCAGTGGTTAATATTGTACCGGCACAGGGCAGAACGGATGAACAGATACTTGATGATATAACGGGTTTAAGAAGCGGGATATTCCGGGAATTCGGGTATATTGTCACGATCCAGCCGATGGTTCCTGTTGATCAGCAGACAGAAAGCAATATACGAAGGGAACTTGAACAATACCTTGCAAAACTCCCATATTCAGTGAAGATAGCAGATGAAACTTCCTTCAACCGTTCAGGCAGCGGGATACAGATAGTCATACATGCGGAGGTTCCCTTTGAAGAAGGCAGATTTGAAAAAGAGATCATTTCCGAAATAGAGAAGTTTGCGGAAGGAAAAACGATCGAACTCGTGGTGAAGCTGAGTATAGTCAGCAGTTTGCATAAAGGCAGACGCTTAAAGACAGGAAAGAAAAAATGAAGGATATACCGGAATTAACTATAGAGACAATAAAGAGAATGGAAGATATGTCATGGTTTACACATGCACAGATCTTTGATGATCTGATCATTGTAGCGCAGAAGGAAACAGCCTGTTACATACTGAAAACCGCAGCAGGACTTGTGGTGATAGACGGTATCTGGCCTGATGAAAGAGTCTATGATGAGATACTCTGTTCCATTGATGAAGCAGGCTGGGACGGAAAAGGGATCAGTATGTTTTTAATGACACATGGGCATATTGATCATGTGGGATGTGGAAAATGGCTTAAAGAAAACTCCGGGGCGAAAACCTTTCTTTCCGAAGAGGACGATAGATTAAGGCTTTCCACTCCGCATGAAGACGGACGGAGTGATAACTGGAAGGAGTTTGAGATCGATGAGTATCTATGCGACGGAGATCTGATCGACTGCGGAGACAGGAGCATATATGTAATATCAACTCCGGGACACACAAAAGGATGCTGCAGTTTCATTTTTCCCGTGCATGAGAACGGGAAAAAGCATATGGCGTGTCTCTTCGGAGGTGCCACACCTCCCTGGGGAGATGAAGACGGCAGAGAGCTGCAAAGGAAGTCTTTGAAGAAGTTCATGGAGATTGTTTGGGAAAAGAAATGCGATACTGCCCTGACAAATCATACTGTTTTTGACTGCGGACTTGAAAGGATAGAATACAGCAGGGCGAGGATATCCCATCTCCCGAATATTTATATTATCGGAACAGATGGAGTGCTGGATTTTTGCAGGGTTTTTGAAAGAATACTTCAATGAAGCGATATGAAGGATTAAAGCCTTTTGGAGGAGGCAGATAATGGCTGTATCAACTATAACTGAGATAATTGATGCCGATTTGCAGAAAGTCTGGAACGTTGTCACCTCACTTGACGATTTCAGGTGGCGCAGCGATCTGAGTGATCTAAAGATCATAAGCGAGAAGGAGTTCGTTGAATATACTAAGGACGGATATGCCACTACGTTTACCATCACCAAAACTGAGCCATACAAGTGCTGGGAATTTGATATGGAAAACGAAAATATGACAGGTCATTGGAAAGGCATATTTACCGGTATTAACGAAAAGACCGAGATATCGTTTACCGAAGATGTGACGGCGAAAAAACTGATAATGAGGCCGTTTGTCAGGTTCTATTTAAAAAAACAGCAAACCCGGTATGTGACCGATCTGAAGGAAATACTCGCTAAGCTTACTGCGGAGGAATGAATGATGCAGCTGGTTCGTACAAGTGATTTTGAAACAGCTAAAAAAGCATATTTGGGCGTTATCGAGAACACCCCGCAGATAGAGAAACATGCCCGTTGGGTATATGGGAAGCATCCGACGGATGAAATGTTAAAGACATATATTGAACGGGATGAGATGTACTTCCTGATGGATGGAGATAAAATTGCCGGGGCAGTAGTGATCTCGATGAGCCAGGGAGACGATTATAAGGCTATAGAGTGGCAGGATGATCTTGAAAATGATCAGGTGGCAACGGTTCATCTGCTTGCGATATGTCCCGGATATCAGGGAAGATCTTTGGGGATAAGGATCCTTGAAGAGGCTGAGGAAATAGCCGGCAGGAACGGAAAAAAGGCTCTCCGGCTTGATGCATTGAAAACCAATATTCCTGCGCGAAGGATGTACGAAAAAGCCGGGTTTTCATATAAGGGAGAACAGAGACTGTATGCAGAAAACACGGGAATGACGGATTTTCTGTTTTACGAAAGATCAATATTTACAGATGTCCAAACAGGGCCAACAGGCAGCGGGAGAGATACAGAACTTATGAAAGAGTATATAGACAAGCGTGTACATAAGCTTTATTGGGATGAGGACCTGAACTGTGCAAGGACAACCTTGATCTGTCTCAGTGAATTATTCAAGGTTCCGTTGGAAGAGCAGGTATTATCCTCTGCCATAGGACTGCATGGCGCCGGGAAATACGGAGCACAGTGCGGTCTGGTGGAAGGCTCTCTTATGTTTATCGGGATACTTTACCAGTCTATGGAAAAAACAGAAAATGATATAGTGGAAGCATGTTATGATTTTGCAAAACAGTTTGAGGAAGAATTTGGCTCATTAAGATGCTGCAGATTACGCCCGACGGGATTTTCTAAGAATGACCCGCCCCATATGTGCGAGCAGCTGACAGGCAAGGCCGTGTTGTTTTCATATGAATATATAAACGGATCGTTATAGGAGGAAAACGGATAATGACAGAAGATAGCAACATCACCTTCAGATACGCGGAAGAAAAGGATTGTTCCCTGATACTGACATTTATCAGGGAACTTGCTACGTATGAGAAAATGCTGGATGAAGTAGTAGCCACAGAGGAGCTGCTGAAAGAATGGATATTTGAAAAAAAGAAAGCAGAATGTATTTTTGCGTGTGAAAATGGCAAAGAGGTAGGATTTGCCCTGTTCTTTCATAATTTTTCCACTTTCCTCGGACGGGCAGGAATATACCTTGAAGATCTCTTCGTATTGCCCGAATATCGCGGAAAAGGATATGGAAAGGCTATACTTAAAGAACTGGCAAGGATAGCGGTAGAGCGAAAATGCGGAAGACTGGAATGGTGGTGCCTGGACTGGAATAAACCGAGTATAGACTTCTACTTGTCACTTGGAGCAGAACAAATGAGTGACTGGACTGTCTATCGGATCGCAGGAGACACACTGAAGGAATTAACAGAGGCTAAAAGCTGACAGAGATATTGATATACCACAGATGATATCAATCCGGAATGAAGTTATAGAAGAAGGAAAAGCAAGATGGAATTAAAGAAGCTGGAATACGATCTGACTGTTTGCAAATTATCGGATATTAAAGACATTGATCTAAGCAGGGAGTTTTTCTTTATCGGCAGGACAGATGAGGAAATCTCGTTTGTTTGTAAAACAGAGGACACTCCCGGAAATACTGTTGAACGGGATGACGGCTGGCGTGGGTTTCGCATTCAGGGGGTGCTGGATTTTTCGCTGATCGGTATTCTTTCAAAACTGTCAGGTATCCTTGCGGAGAATAGGATTGGAATTTTTGCGGTTTCCACATACAATACGGATTATATCCTTGTTAAAAAGGAAAACTTTGACCGAGCCGTGGAAGTCCTGTCTGACGCGGGA
>JAEESA010000154.1 GCA_016286115.1 Lachnospiraceae bacterium | reverse complement strand
ATCTCTTTCGCTAGCCGTACCGAAAGCGTATATTTCTTCTTTCGCTGGAGACCTTTAAGAACATAGGCGGCATCCGTCGTTTCTACGGCAGTCCACTCTCCATTTGCCTTTTTATATCGAATCTCGTATTTTGCTCCCTCTACCGCGCCTGTTTCCATCGTCAGCTTAATCTTTTTCTTCTTCGCTTTGGCGCTCGTGAAGCATACCGCCGCATTTTCGACCTGTTCGATCGCTTTTGCTTTCTCTTCGTCTTCTCCGGGCGTTTCCTCTTCGGGCTTCTCCTCTCCGGGATTCTCTTCTCCTTCTTCAGGGTCTTCGGAAGTGCCTTCTTCCGTTGTCAGCGTATAGGTGCTGCCGCTTTGCAGCGCGGAAGAAGCATAGAAGATTGCGGACGCGGCATAAGGCAGCTTCTGTGAGATCAATGTATTGCTGCCGTCCGAAATAACCACGGTCTGGCCTGCATAGAATGAACCGCCCTGCTCTCCCGGGCCTCCCTGTCCATCATCCGGCCGTTCCTGTCCGTCGTTTGGCCCCGGCTGCGATCCCGCGCTGCCCGCGTTCACTGCGGTTGCGCTGCCGCTCTTCGTAAAGGCCACATAAACAGCATCTCCGCTCTGGGGATAGGCTTCTTTGCCCATTCCCTGCCCGCCGGCGGTAAAAACAGCCGCATTTTTGCTCAGGGTAAATCCGTCGTCTGTATCAATGGGAGAATTATCTCCTGCGACCTGGCCGAACACAAAATGCTCTCCGCCTTCGATATCCAGTGTGCCGTTGCAGTCGATCCCGTCCCCGCTGGCTTTATATGAAATCGTCTTTCCACCCAGAGTCACGGTCTTTTCGTTCGCACTGTCGATCTGTACCGTAACGGAACCGCTGTTGAATACGCAGGTGTTGTTATTATTCCTTACAGAGTATTTCAGATAGTTTTCATCATCGTTTTCCGCACTGTCATAGGTATAGGTCAGGGTTTTCGAGGTCGCGTTGATCCCGTCGTCTTTGGAGTTGATCACCACAATCGGCCCGTCTTTTTCGTCCTTGCTGCCGACAATAATGGATCCGCCCTCCAGGCCCTCATAACAGGTCTCGATCCGGACATCGGCGCTTCCGGTGATGGAAAGCGTCTGTGCCGCCGAAATCCCGTCATCCGAGGAAGAAAGGTTTAAGCTGCCGCCGGAAATATAGATATCTTTATTGGAAGAGATCGCATCATCCGGACTCCCGATAATATAGACGCCGGATGCAGTGGCCGCATAGCCGTCTGTGGAAACCGAATTGGCTTTCAGCCCGACGCCGGTCGTGTCGATATTCAAGGTTCCGCCGCTGATCGTCAATGTGCCGGAAGCTTCCGTGGTCTCGCTTTCCGTTCCGTCCAGATAGTTTTCCGTCTTGCCCTTGGTGCCCACTTTGATTCCCTTATGGCTGCCGGTATCCACATTGACGCGCTCGTATTTCGTTTCCCCGTTGTTCTGCTCCCAGATCGTGTTTTTCCCTTCCACGCTGGCGTTTCCGCTCGAATAGAACTGTGTTGACGCATTTTCATACGCGGTGGTGATATTTAGGGTTCCGCCGGTGATTGTTACATTCTCCGCCTGAATCCCGTCCCCGCCGATCTCCTGCATCGTAAGCGTTCCGCTCTGCATCACAACGGTGCCGTTTTTGTACTGAATCCCGTCGCCGCCGTTCCCGGTAATGGTCAGGCTCCCGTTCCCGGTTCCACTGTCCCGGATCGTCAATGTACCGGTACTCTTTTTCATCGCGATCCCGTCGTCCAGCTCTCCGTTCTCCGGATTTCCGATTACCGCGGAATCTCCTGCCAGCTCCAGCGTCAGCGCCGCTCCCTTGTTTCCGTAAATGGAAGCGTCATTTTTCCCCGTGGTCAGCGCGCTGTTGTCGAGCGTTGCGCCGTTCAGCCGCAGCGTCGCCGTAATGCTCTCCGCCACTTCCACGACCACGCCGCTGCCCTTTCCGGTCAGTTCGTATACCCCGTCTCCATTGATCGAAAGCAGTGTAAATCCGCCGGTCGTATCCACCTCCACGTTCGTGTATTCGCTCTGAATATCATCCAGCGCCACGGTTGCCGTCACGGTTTCTTCCGCCCGTACAAGAGAGGGTGCCGCCGGAAGGCCCGTCGCAGCAAGCGCCGCCGCCGTCACCACGGCAGAAAGTTTTCCTGTCCATTTCGCATTTCTCATATTAGATTCCTCCTGATCCCCATTTTCTGTTAAAACTTCCTGCTATCTCATTCCCGGTCCGAAAGAACAAAATCGGGGACGCCGCAGAATTTTTATTCCTTTTTTTCCGGTTCCTGTCCGGGTTTTTGCGGCGGCGTCTGATGGTCGCTGTTTTCAGGCTTTTGAGAAGGTTCTTTTTCCGGTGGCGGCTCGTTTTCCGTTCTCGGCTTTTTCTCACCCGGCTTATAGGATTTCATTTCCGATGGTCTGTGTTCATGCAGATACTTTCCCGTGCTGACGCCCTCCTTTTTTGCCGCTTTTCGGTCATCCGGCGTCGCCGGTCCTATCTTCATTCCCATCGGCTTATGCTTTGCGGTCACCTCGATCGCTTCCTCGGAAAGCTTTTCATAGCGGTCATCCGTATCCGTAACGATCGAGATCAGCATTTCCTCTTCATCGGATCCAAGGTATCCCTGTTCGTCCAAGATCTCCTCTGTCATTGCAAGCGCGTCAGCAAACGGAAGATCTTGTACGCCCATTGCCATCAGAGCCTCCGCTACAACTCTTGCATCTATATTCAGCGCCTCCACGGACAAAACCTCATTCCTGCGATTGAGAATATACTCTATGGACGGATTTACATCGACCGTCACAAAGGAACAGGCCTGTACCGACATATAGTTCCAGGCGCCGGTCGTCAGGGCCAGAACCAGCACCGCCGCCGCTGCAGTCTGTGCCAGCCGCCTGAACGGAAGCACCTTTCCTTCTCTTCTTGCAGGGATTTTTTTGTCTGCTTCCAATGGCAGTTCGATCTCATCCCCCCGTCTGCCGTTATATTTTATTTTTTTCATGGTCCCGTCCTGAAGAAGCACCATGGCTTCCCCGTTACGCACCTTCAAAACCGCCGCTTTCACTTCACAACTCCTTTACATAGCGCAGATACTCCTGAAGGATTGGATAATCGCCGTGAAGGATCTCTGCCGATGCTATAATGAATCTTCTGTGCCGTTCCGGTATTTTTTTATGGATCTTTGTTCCCTGCAGCAGTTCCTTTACCGGTAGGCTTTTGCTTTCTCTCATTTTCCTGTACAGTTCCTTATTCCGGTATAGTTTTAAGATCAGCATAGTGCAGGCTTCTTTTGTTTTCCCTGCCTTTGGCGAGGCATGCTCCAGATCGAAAAAATCGATCGGATACCAGGCAAGCGCCTCTTCCAGTGCGTCGATCTCATCCGCAAGACGTTGATTCCGATTCTCCGCAGAAAGCGCGGCCACACTGCTTCGCACCTCCATCTGAAAAGCGGTCGGATCCTCTTCTTGATCCATGTCTCCTTCCAGAACCTGCGGTTCCGTCTGAATCTCGTTTCGATAGCGCTGCGTGGTCCGAATCTGATTCAAGAGCCGTCGTTTGATCACCAGTTGCGCGAAGCTGTAAAAACCGCTCCCTCCCTCTTCCGACCAGGCGTCGATTGCCTCATTGAAGGCCAGCAGCGCCGTCGACCACTCCTCGTCATGATCGTCCACATAGCGGTTCAGCGCGTAGTACGCGCTTTTCAGAACAAACGCCATGTTCTCATCTATGAATTTATTCCGTATGTCGGGATCGGTTTTCGCCTGAATTACCTTATCCTGCTCCGATATATCATTCTCATACATATTCATTCCCATTCCGTCTTTCCAAAAACGGGGTTACTTTCAGACTTAAGAACAAACCGGCAGAGACTGATCTCTGCCGGTTTCCGTATGGTTGCCGAAATGCATATCCGTCGTAAACAATACTGCTCCCGGCGAAGATCATCCCTGCATGGACAACAGTGTATCCCTGTCCACTGCCGGGCTGAAAAGATACCCCTGGTACAAAAGACACCCGATCTGTTCCAGCGCGGCTCTCTGCTCTTCGGTCTCCACAAACTCAGCCAGGACCTTGAAGTCCAGCGATTTGGAAAGATAAACAATGGAATTGATGATCTCTCTGGTGCGGTCATTGCTCAAAAGAGACTTTACCAGATTGCCGTCGAGTTTAACCAGGTCGAACTGGTTGTGCTGCAGGTACTGCAAAGACGTATGCCCCATACTGAAGTCGTCCAGCGCGAACGTGTATCCGAAGGAACGGATCCTTGCGATCAATTCCCCGGTTTCTTCCGTCGTCACCAGCTCCGTTTCTTCCGTGATCTCAACGCACACATTTCCCTGTTTTAACTGATATCGTTCTGCGAGTTCCTGCAAAAAATCAGCAAATCGTTTGTCGTAAAGCGTTGTTACCGTTACGTTGACACTGAGCTTGAATTTTTCACCGAACCGTTCACGGAAAGCGGCAGAGTCCCGGATGGAGCTTTCGATAATGTTGGTTTCCAGCTCATAAAGTGTTCCGCTTTCTTTGGAAAGATGCACCACCAGCGGCGGATAAACGATCCCGAATCTCCTGTGATTCCATCGTAAAAGCGATTCCGCGCCGATGCATTGCCCTTTGTTGTCAAACTGGGGCTGATACTTGATCAGCAGCGGATTCTCTGACGGATCCTTAAGAGACACCGCCAGATCCGATGAAAGGAGCTTGGCCAGCCGGCCAACGTTGCCTTCACATTCCGTGAGCACAACATCTTCCGTCGTCTCTTCGCATTTCTTCAGGATCCCGACCAGATCATCCATAGCCAGAGAAAGATTGTCCAGCGCTTTCTTTTCGTATCGGACCACAAACGGAGCATAACAGGCGACAGCGATCCCGATGTTCATCAGCTGCACCAGGATTCCCTTCGCGGAGCCCGTTGCAAGATAGCCGCTTAAGAGCGGCGGCGTCGTCCAGACCACAGAAGAAGTCACCTGCGGCAGGAAGCCGACACTTGTAAGCAGATACGCATTGGAAAAACAGAGGATCGGGGTCAGCACAAAGGGAATGAGCATCATCGGATTATAGATCACGGGGAATCCAAAAACCGGAAGCTCGCCTATGTTAAAAATCCCGGGAAAGATGGCAAAATGCGAAAGCTTTTTTGTTGAGCTCCGCTTTCCGAAGATCATCATCGCGATCAAAAGACCGATCACACAGCCGGTTCCGCCCATATTAACAAAGGTGTCGATAAAGCTTTTGGACACGATCTCCCCGGGTATGATCTCGACAAACATATTGTCCGCGACCTGGTTCAAAACATTGTTTCCATGGATGCCGCACCACCACATGCCGCTGATCAGGGACAGGAACAAAACCCCGCTGCCGTACCCCCGGCTCAGACGCATAAAGATGAAATTCATCAGCTTTGAAAACAGATGCTGAAAGCTCTGCACCTGGAAGATCACCGTGATCAGGTAGTTTGCCAGCGCAAACACCAGAACCACGCAAAGGAATGGCAGGATCACACGGATCGACGTATTAAACACAGAATCCGCACCCTCCACAATGATCTTTTTCTTTGTCTTAAAGAGTGTTTCGAATTTACGGAAAAGGATCGACCCGAAGATCCCCGCAAGCAGAGCGCTGAATACACCCTGGCCGCTTAAGAGCGACAGATCCGGTTCTCCGGAAAAGAACCCCACAAGGATAAAAAAGCCGGTCAGACAGCTGAGAAGGCTCCCAAACCGAAACGCAAGCTGCTGCCCCTCTTCTGTCTGATTCCGGAAACTCAGATTAAGCGCTACCGTAAGGTAAACGGCCAGAACGCCGACCGTTGCATATTGAATGACAAGAATAATGCTCCGAAGCGCTCCGCCGAGAAATGTATCAAGATAGTCCTGATATGCCTGCACCGGAAATCCGTTCAGAAGAACCGTTATGCTGCCGATGAACAATACCGGAACCAGCATCGCCAGGCCGGAACGGATCGTATTCGCGATCAGGCGAAAAAGTTTGGATCGATGTGCCTTCATTGCAAGTATTTCCTTTCCTGTACTTTTGTCCCGCTATTATATCACACCCCCGCTGTGCCGGCAAACATCTTACTCCATGTAAAAAATGAGCCCATTGCGCACTCTGCAGTCAGATGATATAATCTCTTGCAGCGGATTTACTTTCTTTTATCCAAATCTAAGATTCTATTTTCATTTCTTTTTTCGAACGTATCTCCTGCACAGTTTCCCAAATATGCGGGAGGTTTTGCTTTCCTCCTGCGACACATAAAAACATAAGGAGGAAAATATGGTAAGACATAATGCTGAAATGGTATGCATGGAGGAAGGACTCATGGAGGAACCGAAAAACGGACAAAGCATGACGCTGGATGAATATGAAGCGGTGCCGGAGGATATCCGGCTGGAGCTCATTAACGGTGTCGTAAAACGGATGCAGGCGCCAAGCGTGGAGCATCAAAGGATTGTGATCGGTCTGGGGTTTTGCATCAAAAAACATATTGAAGAGAAAAACAGGGCTTGTGAAGTGTTTACCGCTCCCGTTGATGTTCTGCTGACGGAAGAAGAAAACCGCGAAAAACCTGTCGTCGTACAGCCGGATGTTTTTGTGATATGCGACAAGGATCGAATTGGGAAGCAGTATTGCTACGGAGGCCCGGACTGGGTGATCGAAGTGTTATCCCCCGGGAATTCAAAACACGATCTACTGGTCAAGCTGAACCTGTATCTGAATGCAGGCGTGCGGGAGTACTGGATCACGGATCCGATGACAGAAACCGTCTTTGTTTATCAGTTTGACGCCGTCAGCGGCTTTGAACTTCGCTCCTATCGTTTTTCCGAAAGTATTCCTGCCGGCATATATAACGGAGAACTGCGTTTATGCGTAGGAGATCTGCTTTGATCTTTCTGTTTAAAAATCTGTTAACGGCGTTCGCGTAGGCCGAAATAATACATTGCGCCGCCCTGCGCAAAAAAATACCCCCTGCAGAATAACAGCCTCTGCAGGAGGATGCTTTTTACCCTGAACGTGCGTATCTGTTCGAAACAGGATATGCGCAGAAAAAATGTCAGAACATAGTGCTCGACCACATTATGATCATCAGGCAGGTGATCTCCTCCGCGTCGCCGGAGCGGCCCATATCCACCACGTTCATCGCGGCGATGATCGCTTCCGCATATTCTATTTTTGATCTGTTGACCAATTGATTGATCCGGATCACCTCTTCCAGATATTTCTCCGGATCCTCCTGCAGAGCCATCTTTGAAACAAGAACCGTCTCTATCGTTCCGCGATAGCCGGACAGCGCACCGGTTTTTTTCTACTGCAACGCACAATCAACCATAAAACGCATAGGTATTACCGGCGCGGGCTTTGCATTCGTACATGAGGGAATCCGCCTTGTTGTATATATCCGCAAAAGGCTCGCACTCACTCACCATAACCGCGCCGAGACTGATACTGATGCTGTGTCCTTCCATTCCCTCCACCTGCATGGCTTCAATATTTCGGAAGAAGCGTTTGAGAATCATTTCCGCGTTATCGCGATCCTTAATCCCCTCCGCAAAGATCACAAACTCATCCCCGCCGAGCCGTACAAGTACGTCCGAGGATCGGAAGGTCTTTATCATCGTTTTTGCAATGGCGATCAGCAGATTATCGCCGACCGTATGTCCGAAATTGTCATTGACACTTTTGAACTTATCTACATCA
>JAEESA010000153.1 GCA_016286115.1 Lachnospiraceae bacterium | reverse complement strand
CGGTGCCCTGATAAAGGAGTTCATTTCCTTCCTGATGCTTTAATTCGTTGGAAGCCCGGTTCACGAAATTCAGAGCCCGTTTGAAAAGCTTCCAGTCAACGGCGTTTTTACGCTGGAAGAATAAAAGCCTCTCCCAGGAAAAGATACCCGTAAATTTCCCGCTGATATTGGTCTTGTTCCGGAAATCTATGGCATCGCTGACCTGCGTGGAAAGAAGCGTCCGCATCGCTTCATAACAGGCATCCTGATTGAGCTGCACGCCTAATCCTCCATGCTTGGAGGAGGCGATAAATTCATCGATCAGCGCGTTCCGTCCGGAGTTGTTTAAGTATTCTCTTTCGGAAAAACCGAAAAAGCTCTGGATATAGCCTTTTTTCGAAATATCCAGAAGATCCCTGTTCTGCAGCACCTTGAAGAACAGGTTCTTTTCCTGGGTCGTAAGAGACATGTATCCGTGCCAGGCCCTTTGGATATCCTCTCCTGCCTTCTCATCCACAATAGACTTCCAGACCTGATCTTCAAACTCGTTCTGACCGTAGTTTTCCTTCTTTTCCTTATAGCCCGCCTCCAGCTTGTCGAGCTCCTTTACAGCCCTTTCATTCGGCGCCTGGCGGATCAGGTCCTTGCTGTGTCTTGCCACATAGGCATGGGCGCGCCGCTCTTCGATCTGATCCATGAACTCAAAGGCGCGTTCACAGAGATCCCAGTCAAAGGTGGTCTTCCTGTCCAGAGCGTCTTCCTTAAAATGTTCCTTTTTCAGAGATTGTCCCTTAAAAAATACATCATCCCGAAGCTGGAAGCTCAGCATGTTGACCAGGGCCTGATAGCAGCTCTTGGAATCCGAGAAACCGGCCGTGGTCTCGGAGGCGATCTTTGCGTTTCCTGTCAATGCCTCAAACAGATTGTCTCTTGCTTCCTGATTGACATACTTTGAGTCGTCCGCCGTGCTCTTATCCAAAAGAGTCCGGTTCTGCATGATACGCATAAATAAGGACAATTTATCCGGGCTCTTCTGGATCTTCTGCAGACGGTTGATGATCTTTTCCATTTTACGCCAGGGCCCGTTTGAATCATTGGCGAGCTTGGCTCCGCCGGTGGCGATCCCGATCCCGACGGCTCCGACAACCCGGCTCCCCCACCATAAGGCGCTTCCGACAAATCCTTTTTTCCCTTTTTCTTTGGATTGATTCTTTTTCTCCGCTTCCTCCTCTGCGTTGCTTTCCGCATCCGAGTGCCAGAAATAGGAACCAAGGCTGAGGATCCCTCCAATGCCGACCAAAGCGCCGCCCACGATCCACTTCCATTTGGAGCCCTGATCTTTTTTCGCGGAAGCGATCAGACGGTTCATGACGTCCTCCGGCTTAAGATCTACGCCGTTCAGCTTGTCCAGCTCGTTCCGTTGGGCCATCTTTCCTGCTTCAATACTGGCCGCTTCAATGGAGGAGACCCCATCCTCCATACGCTCCATATCCTTATCTTTGCTGTCGAACTCATCCTTCTTTTTCTGGATCTCCTTTGCAAAGATCATCGCCTTTTCAAAAGCGGTTTTGGACAAAGGCGTAGAGCCGCCGAGCAGCTGCGTCGGGCTGAAGATATTTACCGTGCGGTAGTTCACCAGCTTATAATAGCATTCCTTATAATCAATGTTGAGCTCGTACGGCCGGCCCTCGATATAATTCTGGATCTGCTTCCCGATCTCCGCCATATCGGCTTTCTTTTTACCCTCCGCCTGAAGGAGCGCCGTAGTGCCGTCCGTGCCCTCGCCGATGGCCCCCTTATCCATCAGCATCAGTGCCAGGGCAAAGAACTTCTTCTGGTCCTTATCCAACTCCATATAGCGGTTCTCTCTGCCATGGAAAACGCTTCCGGATTCTTTGATCACTTTTTCAAGAAGCTTTTCCGTGACGCTGTTCGACATGTTTTTATTCTGCGAAGCTTCGTATTCTTTTTCTGTTACAGAACCTTTTTCAAACAGCAGGGTCTTGCGGTTATTTATATCTTTGTAGAACGAACGGACCTTGTCCCTCCATTTATTCTCTTCAAAGGGTTCATTATTTTTCAGCTCATCAAGGCAATCCTCCATGAAATACTCTCTCATGGCATGTACCTCGCAGTCCACGTATAACGGGGAGATCTCTTGATGGACTTCCTTGCGGATGGCTTCTATTTCCGAGCGGATGATCTTCTCCATCTGCATCATCTGTTTCAGATAGGCATGATGACGTTCGATGGTTCCTCCGACTTTGCGTTCAAACTCGTTTCTTTCCTCGTCGGTCTTCAGATCCCTCCATTTACGCTTCTTTCCCTCCGCATCCTTTTCATTCATCCCCACATGGGTGATCAGCAGAACCCGGAGATTTCTTGCCATGTCAAGGCGCTCCTGCTCAAGAGAAGGATCCTTGATCTCCTCATTCTCAAAGGCTTTCAGCTTCTTATAGTTCTCCCGGAAGATGCGGAAATCATCTGTTTTCGGAATTCCCTTGTAATCGTTCCTTGACTTTAAGTCAAAATAATCCTGCCTGTGCGGGCCCTTAAAGAGGCGGATAACGTACATCTGCGCCTCTTCCGCGGACATGGGTTCTTCTTCTCTGGTCCCTCTGGTCAGAAGATTGTAAATATTGTTCATGACATAGGCTTCGCGATAGAGCTTCCCGACAAGAGGATTGCTCCTTTGATGGTAGATATTATCCCAAAGCATGAGTTTATCCTGCGCGGCATTTTCCTCGATCAGCGCATCCTTCAGGACATTGGGCAGCACAAAGTCCAGCTGCTCCTGCAAAGCAGCCCGCACCTTGTTGTAATAGCTTTTGGTGATGGAGGTTTCCATATTGTCCCCGTTTTCTTTTACATGGATCAGGGACTTTCGCCTGCGTACTTCTTCTATGGACTTCAGATCCAGATCAAGGTATTGCCTTTTTTCCTTCAGGGCTTTGGATTTCTTCGCGGCGATCTTCTTCCCGTTTTCAAGGGCCGGATCCTTTTGGATATCGAATTTCTTTTTTAATTTTTTCTCCAGCCTGAACTCGAAGTCCGCCTGAGAATTCAGTACGGTCAGACCCTCCCCGGACGCAACCTCTCTGGCCTTTTCCACCAGCTTCTTTTTGTCCATCAGGATTTCAAAAGTATCTTCCGTTTCCGACTGGGTCCGCATGTTCGTTGTAAATTTAATGATAATGGACTTTTCCGCCCCAACAGCCTCTTTGTAATCCTTATTATTCTTATGCAGAGCATTTTTGAAAACATCGACCATGGCCTCCTCAGCCGCATGGAGGTTCTCTTCGATCCGGACCGCATAGAGTTTTTCGCTGTAGGCTTTCATACGGTTTTCAAAGAATACCTCATCCCCCTTGATGACTCTGTTCCAGATATCATTTCGGAAGGTATGAAGGAAGCGGCGGAATACAGGAACCGCGTGGAAGGACGAATTCATAAACCGTTCCCTTCCGGCCATCACCGGCGCAAATCTTCGGTCCACCTTATTTTCAAGAAGGTTCTTAAGCACCGCCGGATCCTTGCTCATCATGGCATTATGGATCTCCGGAATATCCGAAAGGATTCCGGCCACATCCTTATATTTTCCGCCATCATACTCCTCGATAGTCTTCAGGCTCGCGTTATACTGCTCCTTTGCTGCAGTTACTTCTTTCGGCTCCTCTCCTTTGGCCAGATCACCGATACAGTCTGCGATCTTTAAGAAAGCCTCGCTGAGATCGGCGACACCGAAACGTTCCAGGTTTATTCTGGTGTTCATCCATTTCTGGTCCTGATGAAGATCCCCTTCGGTTTCCAGAATTTCCTCAAACACCCATTTGAATTTCTTCAGCAGGCCTTCCCATTTGTCCTTCGGCACACCCTTAAACTGAAGCATGGTCTTAAAGAAGGCTTCGCGTGGCTTGGCCATTTTCTGCTTTTCTTCCTCGTCCTGCGCATTTATCGCCTTTCGATCCACGCCGAAAAAGGTGTCGTCCGCTTCCTTAAGCTTCTTCTCTTCCGCAGACTCCCCTTCCTCTGCGCCGATGAGCAGAAGGAACTTTTCTCCCATGTTCTTTTTCAGCTCTTCGCACTGCTGTTTCTCCTTTCGGGCGCGCTTTTTCACGTCCTCGGAATTCTCCACCTCGTCATATTGCCGTTTTGTGAGGTACTCTTCATGGCTGAACTTTTGTTCTTTACTTTTCCTGGCCTCAAAGATCATTCTGTTGATCTCAGACTGGAACGCAATATCTCCCCCTTCTTCTCCCCTGATCGTAAACGCCTGATCGCGAAGCTTGTCCATCTTTTCCCAGGTTTCCGCCGGAAGAGTGATATTATTCTTCCGGTAGAACTCCACGATATTCTTCCGATACCATTTCGCCCTTCTCTTATAGTCACTTGCAAGCAGCTTCAGAGCCGACCGGTGGTTCCAGGTTCCCGCATATTTTTGCAGAATAAAGTTATATTCCTCATAAAACGCGTCTTTTTCGGTCAGGGGGATCCCGGCACTTTTCATATAGGCGTCAAGGTCCCTCTCCAGCTTAAATTCTTCCGGCGCCGTGTATTGAAGCATACCGCTCATGGTCTCCACCTGCGCCATGATCTGATCCGTTGTTCCGAACAAACGGAGGCCGAGAAGGAGGCCGCTCATTTTGCCCAGAATGGTCTTTCTGGTCCCGACGCTGTATTTCGTCTTCAGGAAGTCCTCGATCACCTTGTCATCCGCCTGGATCTTCTGCTCTAACGCCTGAAACTGCTCCTCGAATTCGCTGTCTTCGGATTCAAGCAGCATCGTCTTCATTTCCGGAAATTCATAGAGCTCCTTCAGGATATTTCTCGAATCGGGATTCGTGTCCGCACCCAGCAATTTCGCAAGACGGTTCCGTCTTTTTCTGTGCTGGGTAAGCTCCTTCTTATACTGCTCCTTATAGGATGCAATGGCCTGTTTTGTCATTTCGGCAATAGCCTGCGGCTCTAAGTCAGTAAAATCCTTCTCGGTGATCTGCCGGGCCACATACCTTTTCATGTCCTCCGCCAGCCAGGGCATATCCATGGTGGTTGCCGTGTCCCCATCCACGAGGAGAGAGATAGTGATCTTGTTTGCCATCAAGCGGTTGTTGGCATTCATGAGCTTCGCCAGGAAGATATTCTTTTCCTCATTTGTAAGGAGAGTTTTGTCGGATACCCCCAGCAGCTCCTTCAGGGCCTCGGTATGGTTTCCGGCGATCCACTCCTTCTGAAGCTTCTGCTGATCCTCTTCGGAAAGCTCCGGACCGAAGTCTCCCGTAGAGATGACCGCCTTTACATCCATGGCGTTTTTGTTCATCAGAAAGAGGTCTTCTCTTTTCTGGATCTCCTCCTCATTCAGCCCTTCCATCTGATAAGCGACCAGGCGTTGATCCTTCTCATCCAGCTCTTTGATCTGCCGGTTCACATGCGATGTCAGCCCATCCAGAAGACGTTCCGCGCGCCTTGCTATGTCGAGCCTCCTTTTCCCGCTCTTCGTAAAGACCCAGCCCCGTCCCCGGCTGTGGATGTAAAGACGCACAGCATCCTTGGCTGCCTGCAGAGCCGAAAGATAATCCTCCGTAACCCAGTTTCCGTTTTCATCCTTCAGCTGCCCTCCGCCGCGGCTCATTTCCATGACCCAGTGCAGAGAATT
This sequence comes from Lachnospiraceae bacterium, assembly GCA_016286115.1. Classification (GTDB taxonomy): domain Bacteria; phylum Bacillota; class Clostridia; order Lachnospirales; family Lachnospiraceae; genus RUG12461. The sequence continues at coordinate 2,154 of JAEESA010000153.1, read as the reverse complement.
CTGCATGGCAGTAAAGACAGGAGATTTGCTTTTTTCATCATCCTGCAAAACCTTGATAAGCCCGTTCAGATCCAGCTTGTCATAATCCTTCGCATAGCGGTTGGGACCGTATTTCGACTCCTCCGAGGTCATTTTGAAAGAGGAGACCGCCTCCCATCTGCGTTTCTGTTCAAGATCCCAACGTTCCTCTTTTGTCAGTTGCTGCGGAACAGTTGTTTTTGCCTCTTCCTGTTTGTTTTCATTCCGCAGCTGCTGCTCCGGATCCTGAAGTTTGATTGTCGAATTATCCATCGTTTTCCCTCACTGATCAATTCATAGGAAATATAAATGCTCTCTGCTCTGTTTCCACATCCGCAGGGCCGATCAGATTCTCCAGTGTACGAAGGTGCTCCACCCGTGAAAAACGGGCCAGGAGAAGGGTATCCAGTCCTTCTCCTTCGAGCGCCGCGCCCAGTGCCCCTGCCATTGTCGCCTGAAAGATGCTCTCTCTGCTCGGATACAGCGGAAACCACGAATGGCTTAACACCACGATCTCTTTGCAGGGCTTCTCCGCGCAGACCATTCCGCGCGGATTTCGGCCTTCCATATATAACCGGCTAAAGGGACTCTCGATGGAGGGCGACAGAACCGCTTCGTTTTCCGGTATCTGAAGACGCCTCATGAGCTGCAGAAGGCGTCTTCTCGAGAAGGAGTCAAAACGTTCCAGTTGCGGATCCTGTTCGAGCCTCGGCGTATCCTTTGCCAGAAAATCCGAATCATAGATATCCCGCAAAGACCACCCTCCGAGCTTCAGCGTATGCTGTTCCTCGATCCAGCCAAGATTTTTCAGAAGCTCCGGATCCGGACCGGCCACAATTTCTCCTTCAACGGAAAAAGTCCATAGCAGGATCCTTTTCATCCCCTCATGCCGGATAAGCCCCCGCAGTCTCCAGAAAAGATCCTTATACACAGTCTCCTGATCTGTATCCTCCTGAAGCCAGAGGAAACGAATTGCAACCGTTTCCGGATCCAGGCTGAGGGGGACCACAGCGATACAGCCCAGCATATCCTCTCCCGGCAGCTCTTCTGCGGGAATATCCATATCTTCCGGCCATGCGCCCAGGATCATGCATTCCCCCTGCCTCAGATCGCCGAAATGATCCGGTACATCCGGACAGGCCATCACCCCCTGCGGCGTCAGCAATTCAATTCGCGCCTTCATTTTCCCTCCTATAATAACACGTCACTACATCAGCTTCCTCGCGAGCCCCGGATCCGTCCGAAGCAGCGTTGTCGCCATGCCGGCCTTGTTGTCCTTCGCCACCCTTGTGATGGTGGACATCATATCCTTCAGGTTCAGATCCAGACGGATCGGCTTCCCCTTATGTTCGCCGTCAAAGTGATCCCTGATCATGGCGTCCATCCGGCCCTTTGCCACCGCCTTATAGGCCTTCATAAAGGCACTCTCTTTTTCCAGCAGGAGGAGCCGGTTCTTTTCCTCCACCTGCCCTTTCGTCACGCCCTTACTCTTCTCTTCTTCCGTAAGAGTTACGCCGTATCTTAAAATGTTGAGACTCTGCTCCTGGACAGACAGATACTCTTCATAGGCTTTCTGCAGCGCATGTCCCTGTTCTCCTTCCGAAAACCAGCCATGGAGCTCCTTTTTGATCTTCTTTGTATTTGCTGTCACCTGCATGATGTGATTCAGATAATTCATTTCCCGCAGATACGATCGCAGAAGCTCCTTATAATCCTGCTGATCCTTTGGATCCACTATTGAATTAATTGCATCGGCCTTTGAAAAATCATACTCCTCACCCGTATTATACTTTTTACGCATACTGTCTTCCATCTTATGGAGCTTTTCCTGGATCTCCTTTGCCCTTGTAAGATCCGGGTACTCCAGGGTATCCTCCCAGGTTCCGTTTTTTTTCGCCTTCTCTTCCCTTTTGATGTATGACTCAAGAAATGTTTCGCAGTCGGTTCTGGTGCCGAGGTCGTTCACAGCACCCCGGAGCGAATCCCTGACGCGCAGAAAGACCGGTTCCTGATCCTGCCGGATCTCAAAAAGCTTCCGGTAGGAGGTGACCAGGGGATTCAGGAAAGAGGCTTCCCGATAAAACACCTTTTTCACCGGATTCATATCCTGATAATCCCGGTAATTCTGAAGATTAT
>JAEESA010000152.1 GCA_016286115.1 Lachnospiraceae bacterium | reverse complement strand
GACCGTCTGCGATACAGCCGCGATCTACGGCCCCTGTGCCGCGAGCTTCGGCATGGAGCCCTGGGACAGGGCTTTGGAGGACGCGTTGGCGCTGCTGTCCGGCGAGAAGCTGGCTTTTGAGAGCTATCCGATGTTTGAGCTGGAGTCCTTAAAGGACGAAGAGCATCCGCTTGTGCCCTATAACCTTACCGAAAAGAGGGTGTTGAAAGCAGAAGGCTATGAAACGCCGTTTTCAGGACGGCTTCTGGGCGGCTGCCTCGACTGCCTGTCGATGCTCGTGGGCACGAAGTATGATAAGGTGATGGAGTTCAACGACCGCTATCAGGACGACGGCGTGATCTGGTTTATGGAGGCCTGTGATCTGAACGTATTCGGGATCAGAAGGGCGCTGTGGCAGATGAAGGAAGCCGGATGGTTTGATACGGCAAAAGGGTTCCTCATCGGCCGTCCCCGGCGTTTTGATGAGCCGGAGATGGGGCTGGATCGACATACCGCTGTGACAGGGATCCTCGCGGACCTGAAGGTTCCGATCCTTATGGACCTCGATATCGGGCATCTCCCGCCGATGATGCCGTTGATGTGTGGGAGCGTGGGAACGGTGAGAGTGGATGGGAATGATGTGAAGGTTGAGATGAAAATGATTGAGTAAGGTACCAGCAAATAAAAAAATCCCGGCCTGGAGAGCAAGCTCTCCGGCTAGGATTTTTCCATTTGCTGATTCCGCTCGAATATCCTTAACGCTTCGAGAACTGCGGCGCACGCCGTGCGGCCTTTAAGCCATACTTCTTACGTTCTTTCATTCTCGGGTCGCGGGTCAGGAAGCCGCCGCTCTTTAAGGTCGGGCGAAGCTCCTGGTCTGCTTCGAGCAGGGCTCTTGAGATGCCGTGACGGATCGCGCCGGCCTGGCCGGTGTAACCGCCTCCCTTTACGTTTACGAGCACATCATACTTCGTCTCGGACTCGGTAGCCACGAGCGGCTGCCGCACGATCACCTTCAGGGTCTCCAGACCGAAGTATTCATCAATATCTCTTTTGTTGATCGTGATCTTTCCGGAACCCGGCACGAGATATACCCTCGCTACGGAAGATTTCCTACGGCCTGTTCCATAAAATTTATCTGTTTTCGCCACTTTTCAATCCTCCTTAAATGTCCAGCTGTTCCGGTTTCTGAGCTGCGTGGGGATGTTCCGCACCCACATACACGAAGAGTTTCTTAAACATCTTGCTGCCAAGGGGTCCCTTGGGGAGCATGCCCTTGATCGCATGGGTCAGCACGCGGTCCGGATGCTTTTTCAGCTGATCCTTTAAGGTGATCTCCTTCAGACCGCCGACATAATCGGAATGGCTGTAATACACCTTCTGGTCCATCTTCTTTCCGGTCACCTTGATCTTTTCAGCATTGATGATGATCACATAATCCCCGGTATCTTCATGGGGTGTAAAAATGGGCTTATTCTTTCCCCGAAGGATCTTCGCCACTTCCGAAGAAAGGCGTCCCAGGGTCTTCCCGTCAGCATCCACAACATACCATTTGCGTTCGACAGCTGCGGGGTTCGCCATAAATGTCTTCATTTGGTTTTCCTCCTATGGATTTTGGGCTCCATGTTTTGGCGAAGTAAAATCGACGGTGTGTACCGGGCACCGGCGTTTTCGTACGACAAAATCACAAGCCTTAGAATTATAAACCCTGAAACTCACGCTGTCAACGGCTTTGACATCTTTTTTTCCAGTTTTTTGATCACAATGATATAGCAGACGGCAGTCCAGAGGAAGGCCGCCACCCACGCCATCGGATCGCAGAGCGCCACCAAAATGAACTGCATGGTCGTCATCGCGCCGATCGCGAGGACGAACCGCGCCACCAGCTCCACCACGCCGCCGAGCATCGGCAGCAGCCCGAAACCGCAGCCCTGCATCGCATTCCGAAAGACAAAGATCAGGGACAAAGGCACGTAGAACAGGGCATTCCAGAACACGATGATCCGCGCGTAGTCGAGGAGCGGTCCGAGATCCACACCGGCGTTGAAGAACCACTGGATGTAATACGGCATACCAAAATAATAGATGGCGCTCGCGATCAAGGCGTAGACCGCCTCCACTACGATCGCCTGCCGCACGCCTTTGCGGATCCGGTCCACCCGGCGGGCGCCGAAATTCTGCCCGCAGTAGGTCGCGACGGTCTGTCCCATCGAGATCATCCCCTGGCTCAGGATATTGCCGACCTTTCCGACCGAAGCATACGCGGAAACCGGTAAGGAGCCGAAGAGATTACAGGCGGACTGCATCAGGATCGTCCCGGAAGCCGTGATCCCGAACTGCAGAGACATCGGGATCCCGACCCGAAGCTGAGTCGGAAAATAGTGGCGGTTCAGCTTAAAATGCTCTTTTGCGGGCCGGATCACCGGCTCTTTTCTTAGAATATGGATCACGCACAAAAGGGCGGAGCACCCCTGCGAGATCACGGTGGCCCAGGCGGCCCCGGCCGTCCCCATCCGGAATTGGATCACAAACAGGAGGTCTAAAACCACATTCAGCCCTGCGGAAAGAAGCAGGGAGATCAGCGGGATCCGGCTGTTTCCGATCGCCCTTAAGGAGGCACTTAGGAAGTTATAGCCCACCAGGCAGATCATGCCGAAGCAGATCACGGAGATATAGCGGTACGCGTCCTCAAAGATGTTTTCCGGCGTATTCATAAGGGTCAGTAACGGCCGCATCCCGATCGAAAAGACCGTGGTCAGGACCGCGATCACGATCAGCGAGAGCACGGCTCCGTTCCCGGCCGCGATCCTCGTTCCCTCATGGTCGCCTTCGCCGAACTTCTGGGAAGTCAGCACGGTGAAGCCGGTCGTTAAGCCCATGGCGAGCCCGTTCATCAAAAACATGATCGTACCGGTGGATCCGACCGCCGCCAGCGCGTCCGCACCGACAAAATTCCCGACGATCATGCTGTCCACCGCGTTATACACCTGCTGAAACATGTTCCCGATAAACAGCGGGAGCATGAATTTCAGCATGATCGGAAGGGGCTTCCCCTCCGTCATATTTCCTTTCATTTTACCTCATGCCTCACGACTTCAAACCGCTCCAGCTTCACGTCCCGGTCCAGAATATCGATCCCGGCCTTCTGCTTTGCGATCGCAACCTGTTCCGCCACGGTATCGACTCCATCGAGATCCGGCAGCAACAGTCCCCTCTTCATTCCTTTCGTCACAATAACACCGTATTTTTTCACATCCAGATACGTTTCGTCCGCAATGGGCTCGGCAGGAAACAGCACGTCCACACTGATCTCCAGATCAGGAAATTCCGTTTCCGTGATCGGCATGAACCTCGGGTCTCTCGTGGACGCCGAGATCGCGTTTTCGATGATCTCTTCCCCGAGGCACTTCTGCACCGGCGCGATCGTGCCGATACAGCCGCGCAGGGCCCCGTTCTTATGGATGCTGACGAACGCGCCCGCGCGGTCATTCTTCAGCGCCGCCGGAACGTCGGACGGAAGGTCGATCACCTCCCCGTCCCGGATATAGGCCTCCAGGGACGCTCTGGCCAGCGAAATATAATCATCTTCCCCTTCTCTTCTCATGGTTTCCTTCCTTTCCACCAAAAAATGCCTCGACTCGTCAACTCCGGTCACTTCATAGGTACAGACCCCGTAACCCACGCCCGTCTGGTCTTCATGGATCAGGCACCTCGTCTTTAATGCACAGCCGTCCAGCGCGCCGGCCATGATGCAAAACGACCGGTGCCCGCATTCCGCAGCGTTCCGAAGGAGGTCCTCCGGAAAACGGATCACCTCATCAAAGGCCGCCTTCCCCATGGTTTCCATGATCCGCCGGTCGTATTCCGGGCCTTCCTTCGCAAAGCCATACGGCCCGTAGGTTTGAAGCTTATGGGAAAGATCCCCGCTGGCCACAAAGACCACGCGGCGGTCCAGCTTTTCGGCCGTTTCCTTTATGAGGCGGCCGAGGCGGTAATGCATACCCTGGCTTTCTCCGGACAGGCCGATCCGCACCAGCTTGAAATCCCGATAGTGTTTTACAATAAAATACAGAGGGACCATGGTTCCGTGGTCAAGCTCGGGATCGCGCTCCCCGAAGGTTCCGGCCGGCACATGGGTCTCCGCCGCCCGGTTCGATAAGGTCTGCACAAATTCCGTATCATATTCCGCGGTAAAGGAAACCTGCGGCGCGCGAAACCGCCCCATGTCTCCCGAAGCTTCCTTCCCCGGAGAGATATGAAACCAGTCCTGATACATGGTCGCGTGCGGGCTGGTCAGCACAATGGTTTCCGGCTTCCATTCCGCAACCATCTTTGCCGCCTCTTCATACGCCTCCGCCGTCGTGCGGATCTTTTCTTCTTCGCCTCTTCCCACCTCCGGCAGCAGCAGGGGCGGATGGGGTACCATGATTCCTCCGATTATGCTCATTTTAACCCTCCTTTTTGAATCTGTTCCAAAATCTCCGCCGCCCGGCGGATCCAGGTGTGTTCCGTTCTGACCTTATCCCGTCCGGCTTCGACCATTTCTCTGCATATCCCCGGCGAGGACAAAAGCTTACTCGCCGTCCTGATCATAGCTTCTGTCTCCCCTTTTTGCAGCGCTTCCAGTGTATAATAAGAAACTCCGCAGCCCTCCGGCAAAATTTCGTTCAAATACAGGCTTTCATCCGACAACACCGCCGCCCCGTTCAGCACGGAATTGAAGATGCGGTCGTGCGCTCCGACCTTAAAATACGGGTTCACATTCAGCGCCACCCTTGCTTCACAAAGAGCCCGCAAAACCCCTTCGGAATTCGTCATCGGCAGGATCTTCAAGGTCTCCTTTCGCCGCGCCGGCAGCTTTTCCCAGCCTTTTCCGATCACGGTCACCGGCAGCCCCGCCTCCGCCAACGCGGCAACGGCCTTTCCGCGGACCTCGTTACGGATATAGAGGTCGATAAAAAGCATGTTATACAGCACGTCCCGGAGTTTTCGGATGTCCTCTTCCCCGGTTTCCCGCTTTACCGCCGCAAGAGACGCCTCTTCGACCGTCTTCTTCGGGTTCTCTTCCAGATCCTTTATGATCCCGCGGTAAAACGCCTCGTATTCCTCGTTGATCGCCGTGATGTTCTTTTCAAAAAAAGGCAGTTCCGTGTAATGTCCCGCAAAAAGGATCGTTTCCCCTCTTTGTTCCGGCGGTTTCTGCTCCTTTTGGGGGATCAGTTCCGTCCCCGCCAGCGGAAGAAAACCTGCGCTCTTAAATTCCGGATAAAAGGTATTGAAATACTTTTCGTGATTTCTGTCAATGGAGAAATGATGATAAAAAGAAAGAAGTCCCGGATGATGCTCTTCATCCTCCAAAAGATCGGCAAACCGGTTCTCATACCAATACGGATGATCCACCGCGATATTATAGACCGGCACGCCGTACTGCTGCCAGAGATAGCTGTCCCGCAGGGAAAAAAGCCCTTCCTCCCGCTCCAGCCCTTCGAAATTAAAAGTCAGGACAAAGGTCTCTCCCGTTTTGATGAACTTTTTAAGCTTTTTGCTCCCTTCCTTCGCCCGGCAGAGATCCATCACAAAAGCCGAAAGCCCGTGCTCCTCAAACCCCTTTTTCAGCTGCAGCGAAAAGTAGTCCAACGTCTCTACTCCGCCCGTGAACAGAATAACCCTCCGCAAACGGCACCTCCTCCATCTGCTGCGCTGCCTCTTCAAATGCACGGACCGCGCTGTCCAGAATGCAGTCCGTCATGGGGAAGAACAGCTCATTTGCGCTCTGAAATCGAAAATAACATAAGGCGTTCATTAAAAATCCACCCAAAAACGTATGGGGCTTCATATACATAAACCGCGGATCCCACCGTCCTTCGGTTATTTCTTCATGGAATTTGATCGTTTGCAGCCGGATCGAATAAAACGAAAGCTCCGTCACCTTCTCCGGTAAAAACGTGGGCAATTTGGCCTCCTCATCGATCCAGAACCCGCCATAACGGTACAGGATCATGGCGCGCAGCATCTCCTTCTGTTCCTCAGCCGGAAGGTTCCTGTAATGCTCCGGCAAACAGGCGTACTCCTTCACATTCTCGGGATCTAAGTAAACAAACTCTGTGCCTTCGGGAAGAAGCGTTTTCGCCTCGTCTGCGAAGGCCTTCCCCTTCCCCCAGAAAAAGGCCGGGATCTTTCCGTCAAAAGACTTCGCCGGCCAGTCCTCTATGAGATCTGCCATCTGTCCTTTTTTATAGAGCGTGATCACATCCGCGATCACGGAGTCGGTATAATCTCTCATGAGCTGCAGGCGTTTCCTCTCTGCCTCCACCTCCCTGAGATCAGTTCCGTAAAAATCCACTTCCGCGATACGAAGGTCCTGCATGATCAGCCAGACCCGGATCAGCCGTTCGGAAAGGTAACCATAGAGCCTCGCCTGAAACGTATCATAGCTTGAAATGTCCGTTTCCTTTTCAACCACAAAAAGAATATCAAAAAGCCACTCGCAGTAGGCGTCAAAGATCTCTTTTCTCGTAATGATCATATTCCCCACGGAAAACAGAGTGCAGGACATGACATGGTCAAAAGCCGGACCGTATTCAGGGTACAGCCGCAGCAGCACCTCCCTTGTTTTCTCCAGATCCTTGATGTAGTGCAGGCTTTTATAATGCGCCCGAAGGTTCTCGCCCTGCGGAAAGCCGGTCGCCGGAAGGATCACATCATAGTCCTTCAGATACTCCTGCGCCTTCGCAGCAGAAAGATAATACTCTCCCTCTGCAAAAAATCGCCGGTAATGGCAGATCCCGACGACATCACATTTCACATTTTTCCAGACATAATACAGCCCTGTCGGTTCGCAGAAGGAAGCGTTTTTAGCGGAGATATTGTCCCCGCCGTCATCCCTTTCGTATCCAAGATCAGGACGCAGCGCGCTCCCGACGTTCAGCGGGATATAGCCCGTCAACCCCGGCTCCGGAAAGAGTTTATGCGTACAAACAAAGATTCTGGTATCCATCACTCCCCCAACAAAACATTATACCGGCCGTTCACAAAGCGGGCGGTTCCCGTCCTTCCGAACGCAGACACATCTTCTTCTGTCACGGTCTTGTCACAATGAGACGCACACCATGAAAGGATCTCTTCTCTTTCCTTTTCCGAATACAGATCCTGCGGCCGGAGAAAGAAACACAAAGCATACCGCGTTTCTTCGGGCACAAAAGAGGGCAGGATCCGGTCATAGATCTTTTCATAAACAGGGAAGGAGGGCGTTCCCGGAGCATCCACTCCGTTAAGGACCGTGGTTTTCGGGATCTCTATATCCAAAACACGCCTCGAAACCGCTCCGATCCTCTTCAAAAACATCCCGATATCGAGGATCGGCCCTTCCGGCTCTTCCTGTATCATCTTAAAATATAAAAACATCAATTCCCTGTCGATCACTTCGTAACTCATAATCCTCATGATAACAGGAATGCATTGTTGCGTCAAACATGGAAACGGTGCTATACTCGTGCTATGAATAAACGATTGATCCTTCCCATCGGCGTATTGGATACATTGGATATCTTCACCTACGCCATGGTCCCGGAATTTGAACGTCTCGGCTACGAACTCCTTCTTTTTGATACCAACAAAATGCAGGAGAGCCTTCAAAAACTTGCGCAATTCACAAGGACTCCCGTAACGGCCATGCTGTGCTTCAACAACCTGAGTTTCAATATGGAACTTGTTCCCGGAAAGAACACCTGGGACGAGCTCGGCATCCCCGCCGTAAACATTCTGATGGACCATCCCTACATGCATAAGAGCGCTCTGGACCACGCCCCGAAAAACGCCGTTGTTCTGGTGAT
>JAEESA010000151.1 GCA_016286115.1 Lachnospiraceae bacterium | reverse complement strand
ACATTTCAGACAGAGTATTTTCATTATCACATGCTGGCCCAAGGGTACCGTATATACTGATCATCATTGAACTTCTCTCAACAAAAGAAATAAGATGGTTATCGATACATAAATGTCATTTGTTCTTCCAACCAATGGTATCTGGTCTCTCCGTCTTCTGGTATCGCCATACCGGAAAATTTTGCAAAATCATTTGCAAGTTTCCGACATAGTTCATTTGACAATACGTCTCTGCGGCTTATTTCCGCTTTCACATTCATCACTTCAATTTCTCCGAACATACGGATGACATCTTCTGTAACGCCATGATAAATAAGGCAGTTATCCATTCTTGCTTCCGCATTATATCTATTATTCTCCGTCAAAAGCAAGGGTAAAAACGGAATAAAAAAGGCCCTATCAAGGCATAGCTTCTAAAGAATCATACCATGATCAGGCCTTTTATACAGAAATCACGCAGTTTATTGAAAGCCTTTGGCAAGCTCCTGCGCTTCTGCCTCGCTGTCTGCTTCTGCAAGCGGTTCAAAGTCAGCGTAGTTGTCGGCGAAATCCGAGGTTTTCATCACCTCGATCGCGTTTGTTTTGATCACACTGACTACAAGAAATGCTTTGTCCATCGTCCCCTTTCCTCCTTAATACTGAGTGTAACACTTATCCCAAAGCGGCGCAAGAGTGGCCGCTATAATATATTTGTTTTCAGGAGTACAACCACAGCCACCCCCACCTGCGCCGCCAGTATCGCGGGCATGCCGATCACGAAGTACCAGTGCTTTGTCTTGTGGCGGAAGGCATACATGCCGGCGATGGCGCCGATGCTTCCGCCGATGAGGGCGAGGAGGAAGAGAGTCCGTTCCGGCACCCTCCACGCGTGGCGTTTGGCGCGGTTCTTGTCCACGGCGAATACAATGAAGGTAACGATGTTGATGACGACAAGATACAGGAGCAGAAGCGGCACTAAAACATTCTTCACTTCGCTGCCCTCTCCTCGCTTAAGTGCTGGTTCGCGCGGGAGATCACGGCGGCGATGTCTCTCGTGCCGTAGATGCAGTACACGGTTCCCACGAACACATGGACCCCGTTCTCTTCGACCTTCCTGCGGAAACGGTTCACGTCGTTGTTGAAGAAGGATTCCTCGCTCTCCGAGCCGAACGCCACGAACTGGGAGCCGCCGACACGGTACACGCTGTCCTTGCCGAAGATCTCCGCCAGCGTATCCACCACGAGCTGTACCATCCGGTCGCCGGCGTCATAACCGCGTATGTTGTTGGCATCCTTCAAGCCGTCGATCTCGCAGACGAGATAACCGAAGGAGACGGATGTGTCGATGTCCTGATTGATATATTCCAGATACGCGCGGCGGTTCAACGCGCCGGACAGGGTGTCGTTATAGCTGTAATGGCGGAGCCGCTTTTCTTCGTCCCGGCGCAGGATGAGTTGGGAAAGGAAGTAGGAAATATAACCGATGATCTCGGCAGCATCGGGGATCGCCTGCCTCGAGACATCAACCATCACAAAGATCCCGACCATCTTATCATTCATCTCCAGCGGGCAGGACACAAAATTCGTTATGTTGAATGCGGACAACTGAGTGTAGATCGCGGGTTCCGTCTCACGGCAGGCCTGCACATCTTCCATGACAAGGCATTTCCCGGTTGCCCGGTAGCTTTCATAGATCTTGTCCAAAAGCCCCTGATAGGGAAGATACAAAAGCTCCAGCGCATCTGGATCCCTGCCTTCCTCATACCATTCATAAGCTCCGTGATACTTTCCTTTGGACCGTTCCTCAAAGATCATTACACGTCCGGCCTTCAGCTCCGTTCCAAGGTAATTCAGGACGGACCGGATGCTGTCTTCAGATGACCCCGCGGACATGGAATCCTGCAAAACACGGTTGACAAAACGTTCCCGTCCGATCGTGGCCTGATCCTTTGTCCACCAGCTTAAGAACTGCACCATCATGATCATGATGAAGGCGATGGTTCCGACTCTGGTAAAGGTTCCGTAGGAGTCGGCGGAAAAAAGCTTCGTGCTATAGCCGATGAGGTCGACAGCGGCGCAGAACACCAGCACAATGGTTCCGATGAAGATATGCCTCAGCTTCATCATGATCTGATTCTTTTTGCAGTAAATGACGTTGTCGATGGAAATGCATGCTATGGTCAAAAGGATGCCTGCGATGTATATCGCAAGAAATACGGGATACGATTCGATCATATCCACGCCGGCAAAATACCGAAGGCCGATGAGCAGCACCACGAGCGCGATCGTGGCGATAAACCATATCTTCTGATAGATCAGCCGCTTTCTCGCCGTCAGCGAGTTGAAGAAGCTGATAATGGGGAAGCCCACGAAAAAGATCACGATCCTGTCGATCCCCCGCCAGGCATAAAGCTGTCCCGTCAGGAGCTGGACGATGCTCGTGTCGACAAAGAGCCAGGCCCCGAGCGCAAAAGACGCCATCCCTAAAGACGCGATATCAAAGGGCAGACGATCCTTCCCGGGGATCCAGATAAAGATCAAGACCATGATGATCCCGAAGAAAAAGATGAGGGTAGACAGCACTACCGAAGGCGTGCGTTCATCCACCTGCAGATGCACATAATCCTCTGCCGATGAAACATAAACGTCGAAGATCTTTCCTCCGTCATACCCGTCGTACACGCCGTCGATCAGGAACTTCACCCTCTCTCCGCTGTAGGCAGCGCGTAAGTTCACCTTATGAAAAGCGCGCCCGTATCCCAGGCCGCTTAAGTTCGGGCGGCTCTTAAAGGAATAGAGCTTCGTCCCCTCCACATACACATTAAAATTGGTGTTTCTGGACTCAAAGCAAAGACAGTCCGAGTCCGTAAGGTGTTCCGGAAGCTGTTTTATCAGAACCAGCTTATTTTCTGCATTCCCTGCGGTCAGGTCCTCGATATTATGTAAGACGCCGTCGGGATCGCACCAGTCCTCGGAAAAAGAAATGATCCGCTCCCTGTATTTTCTGTCAAACACATCCGCCGTAAACAAGAGCGCCACAACAATGGTGCCAAACATAATGGCGAAAATGATCACTATGTTTCTTCTGACCTTCGACTCTTCCGTCTTCATGAACGTCCTCTCATCGGTTCTTCAACTGCTGTTTATCGAAAAAATCCTTTAAAGTCTTTAAGAGCTGATCCCGGTTGGTGGACTTTAAGATATAGCCCTGCGGCTTTAAGTCCATCACCCTTGCAATACTTTCCCTTGTTCCGATCCCGGTCAGAAACATCACCGGTATAGAGGATGTGTCCGGATGCATCCGTAGCATTTCGAGAACCTTCGGTCCGTCCACCACCGGCATTTCATAATCCAGAAGGATCAGATCTGTTTTATTCTTTGCGAGCCACGAGATCCCCATCATCCCGTCCGACACGATCTCGGTCTGGTAAAAATACGCGATCCATTCGCTGACCATCTTCGCATACAAAGGATCGTCATCGATGATCAGGATATGCCTCTTCCCCCGTTCCGTGGTCACGGTTTTTGCCTCTTTTTCGATCTCGATCATAAGCATGGACATGTCCACCGGGCGGTTCATCCAGACCAGGCTCTTCAATGCTGGCACCATGCCGTAAAATGATGCTTGCGTGTTGTAGTTCCCGATCAATATCGGGTTCCTTCCATTATCATGAAACGTATCGCAGATCAAAAACAGCCGCTTAACGATCTCCATGTCCGAAAGGATCGAATCCTGCAGGTAAATGATGAATACATCGGTGTCTTCAAGCAGCTCCTTCACCGCATTGATATCGTCCTGGATCAGGGAAACCTCATAGCCCTGGTCCTTCAATCCCTTTTCCATGGATTTCACTACCACGCTGAACTGGTAAGTGATCACCGCTACCTTCTTTTCTCTCTCATACATAACTCTTCCTCCTGCCGCGTCAATACCGCCGCACAATAACTACTCTCGCCGTGATCTTATCGTCTCCTTCATGCCGGCATAATCTTTTTGTTCAAAGCTTTCCTTCAACTTTTCCAACAGTTCCTTATCCTTCTGCGGGAACTCATACTCCTGCGCCTCCGAAAAGACGTCATTGATCAGGTCCTCATCATGATACCGGATCGCGTCCTCGAGCGCTTCATAGATATTCTCTAAAAGGACCTCGTCAAAGTGTTCATTGATCGCTTCCGCCTTTTCTTCGACCTTCTCTTCTGCCTTCTCTTCTTTGTTTTCTTCCTTGTCGAAGAGAGGCTCCAGCCTCGGCAGATAGTCCCGGTATTCGCTCATCATCTGATCATGGTTCTCACGGATAAAGGCAATATTATTTTCCTTCCCTGCCATTTCCAGATCCATCGCCGCATCCGCAAGTTTACTTCCCCCGATCAAGCGGGCGGAGCTTTTCAGCGCATGGACTTTGATCGTATAATTCTCCCAGTCTTCGGTATCGTAGAGCTTCTGGAGCTCCTCCGCCTTCGGCTCTACCGACTCATAGAAGAGCTTGAGCACCGTCATGAGCAGATCATTTGAACCGTTGTTTTCCATCGCGATCTGATAGTCAACGCCTTCGATGCTCTTCAGCCTGGCGGTTTCCGGGTCATCCGGCACTTCCGGTTCCTTTGGCTCAACCGGCAGTTCCGGCACGATCTCCTCTACTGCTTCTTCCTGCTCAAGAGGTTCCCCTTCGAGCTCGTCGTCTCTTTGCTCTCCGACGAACATGTTGCTCAAATGCAGGGACTCCCCATTCTTTTCAAAATAGATGAGACCGACTGCTCCCGCGCCAAGGTTTAAGGCCAGGATCGCGGATACCTTCTGGAAGAAGATATGCGCAAATTCAAACCGCCGGCGCACCCTCTCAATGACCCGAAGGAGCTGTTCCTCGGTAAGATCGGAATACGCCACGATAAGAAGATCCAGATCCGGTTTTGCCCTGCGGTGAAGCGAGTAATCCACATACTTCCGGAAGCAGTGCTCCATCTCGCCTGCGAACAGCCTGGCCAGGCCATAGGTTCCGTTATGCACACGGATGACCGGGTGGATGCTGAAGGTCTTCATCAGGTCAGCAAGGCGGCCACCGGAAACATCCTTATTCCGGGCAAAGAAGGTGGTGTCCGCAGCAAAGCTGACATGCATCTGTTCCGAAGTTTTCGCAAGCTTCTCCAGGATCCTTTCGGGCGTATCCCCGTGGGATGCCATCCTCTGCGCAAGGAGCGCCAAAAGCCCGACGGCGGACGATCCCTGGCCGGAGTTGATGACCCGCACGTTTCCGTACGCCCTTGCGGCGGTTCTCGCGTTTTCATATTCTTTGGTGACCGTTGCGGCCATGGCAACATAGATCACATTATGCGCTTTTTTCAGTTCGTTTGCAAAGAAGCGCTCAAACTCCTCGACCGACGGCGGTTCTGTTTCAAACACCACGCCTTCCTTCAGATAACGCAGCAGTTCATCCGCCTGCGCCTCCACGCCATCATAAAAGATCCTGCCCTCACTGATGAGCTTGAAGGGAATACTGTCGATCATGTGTTTCCTGAGGAGCGCCCTCGGAAGATCGCACATGCTTCCCGTTGCGATCTGGATCGGGATCCGGCGGCTGTAGCCTCTCGCCGTGTTCATCGAGAATATCTGCAACTCCGACCCCTCCTGGACAAGGACCTTGTTTTCAGGAAGATGGGCCAACAGCATGGACTCCATCTGGCGACCGGAAACAGGCTTCACGAGTACATCCTCAAACCCGCTCCTGGCATAAAGGTCCCTATTCTCCCCGGCGGCGTTTGCCGTCAGCACAACAACAGGCACCCGGTTATTTGCACTGGCCTCCTGCGTCCTGATGAAGTTCAGGCACTCGATCCCATCCATCACGGGCATGAGATGATCCATAAAGATCAGGTCATAGGTATGCAAGGCGGTCAGTTCCAGCGCCGCCATGCCGCTGATCGCCGTATCGATGGTCATCCCGGTGTCCTTAAGAAGCTTCTTCTCCACCTCCAGATTCATCTCGTTGTCGTCCACGATGAGGATTCTCGCATCCGGCGCCGAAAAGCCGGCCTTATACCCTTCCGCCTTCACCGTCATCTGGCTGTTTGTAATGTCGATCTCACCCAGCGCGTCGGCCCTTGTCACCTTCTGCCACAGCGTCACCACAAAGGAGGAACCCTGCGTATATACACTGTTCACGGTGATCCGCCCGCCCATGAGATTCACAAGCTGTTTCACGATCGAAAGGCCGAGCCCCGTTCCTTCGATCCTCGAATTCTTCTCTTCATCCTCCCGTTTGAACACATCAAAAAGATAGGGAATGGCGCTCTGCTTGATCCCCATACCCGTATCGATAACAGAGAACGTCAGAACGACCTGATCCCCCTGCATGTCTTCCTTTTCGATATGAAGCGTGACCGAGCCTTCCGGCGTATATTTCACGGCGTTGTTCAAAAGGTTCACGAGGATCTGTTTGATCCGCACTTCGTCGCCGTAAAGCTCCGCCGGGATCGACGGATCGATCTCGACCTTGAATTCCAGCCCCTTTTGCTGTGCCCTGAGCCAAAGCATGTTCACGATCTCAGATACCAGCGAGGAAAGGCTGTAGTTTACGGGAACGATATCCATCTTCCCGGCTTCGATCTTGGAAAAGTCCAATATGTCGTTGATCAGCGCGAGGAGCATACGCCCTGCGCCCTGGATATTGCCGGCATCCTTTAATATCTCTTCCGACGCGTCCGGCTGCCGTAAGATGATCTCATTCAACCCCAGAATGGAGTTGATCGGCGTGCGGATCTCATGGCTCATGCTGGAGAAGAAACGGTTTTGGGCATTGTTTAAGTCCTCCACCTTCTTTGTCTCTTCTTTTGCCCTTCTGTTTTCCGCCATAAACAGGCGGTTCTGAAACCAGGTCATGATGAAACAAACGAACCCAACCTCGATCACCGCAAGAGCCACATCCAGTAAGACGATCTCCGGGGAATGCTGCCGGATCAATTCCGGATGATAATAGTTCATAACGAAAAGAAAGATCACCATCCCCGTCAGTGCGAAGATCATCACCATCCTCCAGACCCCATACAGCACAAGGCCGATGTAGAGGTAACTGAAGATCAGCCAGGGAATCCCGCCGCCGTTTATGCCGCCGCCGAAAATATAGACCACAGGCATGATCGCAAAAACAATGGCAAAGGAAAGAAATCTGGCGGAGAGATCGATCTTCCCGGTCCGGACCGCAAACAATGTAAGAAAAGGCACCATAACGACCGTGCCAATAAGCGCAATGATCTCCACAATGTTCTCTTGGTAGATCACATCGCCGATCAGTGCAAACGCCGCTGTCACAATGGCAAGCAGGGTCAGAAGCACGAAAACGCGCTCCTTTAAGTCACGCTCCGGATCGATGATCAGAGCCCGAAGCTTCTTAAATAACTTCATGCCCTGCCTCCTTTCCCGGAGAACTTGCCCTTCATTACCTGGCTCATCGTCCGCTCAAACTCATTGAGCTGAATGGGTTTGCTGATAAACCCGTCAAACCCTTCTCTCAAAAACATCTCTCTGGCGCCGCTGATGGCGTTGGCCGTCAGCGCAACGATACAGACGCTTTTTCCTTTCTGTTCCGCCACATCCCGGAGCCGCTTCATGGCTTCTACGCCATCCATTCCGGGCATCATATGGTCCATAAAGATCACGTCGTAGTCTGTATCCGTAAACTTCTGTATGGACTCTTTCCCGCTGTCCGCCGTATCCACGATCATATTGTATCCGCGGAATAAGCCCGACGCCACAACAAGGTTCATGGGCTCATCATCCACGACCAGGGCACGGACCTTCGGGAACATGGGTTTTACGTAATCATCCGCAAGTTCGATATGGGTGGCGCTCCTGCCTTCGTTTAAGATCTTGATAACGGGATAAGCATACAAAGGCT
>JAEESA010000150.1 GCA_016286115.1 Lachnospiraceae bacterium | reverse complement strand
TCCCGGAGAAAATTCTCCGGGATCCTTCTATCTCATAATATAATTTTGTGAACTACGCCGTCTTGTTTGTTCTCTTCACAACGTGATCGTTGTCGCCATACAGCTCATCGATCTTCTCATCGGTATAGTTCTGATACGCTGCCACGAAGTGCTTCTCCTGATTTGCCCAGATCTCCTCGGCAACCGGCGCCCACTGTGCTGCGTAGTCGTCACATTTCGCGCAAAGGTGTTCGACATCCTCCTCGGACTCTTCGTTCGTTCCTTTCGCTCCCGTTTTCTTGACCATCTCGCGCAGGAACTGCGGATTCTCAAGCATCGGGCAGGGACGAAGGTGATTATGGTTGAAGGGCTGTCCTTCATGATACGCCATAAACAGCGGGCTCTGCAACATCTCGAGGATCGAGTGCGTATGGATGTTCGTGTTTGAGAAATGGATGAACACGCAGGGTTCCGCGTCGCCCATGGAGTTGATATGGAAGTAGTTCCGTCCCCCGGCGATGCAGCCGCCGACAAATTCTCCGTCGTTCTGGAAGTCCATCGGATAGAAACCGATGTCGCAGGAGGGTGATCTCAGTTTCCTGATCGTGCTCACCATCTTCTTCCTCTGCTCCACTGTCGGCATCAGTTCCGGCACGGCATTGTTTCCGACCGGCATATAATGGAAGAAGAAACCGAACCTTGCTCCCTTGTCTGCGATCATGCGAAGGAACTTCTCGTCCGTTACCGCCTCGATATTCGCTCTGGTATAGCAGATTGAAGTTCCGAAGACGATCCCGTATTTCTGGAACAGGTCCATCGCGTTCATAACCGCGTCATAATGTCCGATCCCGCGGCGCGCGTCGTTCGTGTCCGGAGTACCCTCGATAGAAAGCATGAAGGTGATGTTTCCGAGGCGGACGATCTCCTTGCAGAACGCGTCGTCGATCAGCGTGGAATTATCAAAAATACCGAACTGTACATCATTATGCTTCTCAGCCAGCTTCAGCACGTCCGCCTTACGGCAAAGCGGCTCACCGCCGGTCATCATATAAAGATACACGCCCAGCTCCTTGCCCTGGGTCACGATCTTGTCCATGTCTTCAAAAGAAAGATTGCTCTTGCGGCCGTACGTTCCGGACCAGCAGCCCTCGCAGTGCATGTTGCATGCGCTCGTCGGGTCGAAAAGAATCAGCCACGGAATATTGCAGCCGTACTTCTCGCGGTTCTCGCGGATCATCTTTGTTCCACGGAAAAACGCTTCATATCCAAGGTTAAGCAGCGTCATCTTTGCCACATGAGGATTTGTCTCATCGATCACGCGGTTGACAAACTTAAGCCACCGGTTGTTCGGATCCTTGATCGCTCTGCGGACTCCCTCCAATGTCTCCGGCTTCGCATCCTTCCAGAATTTCCCGGCTGCGTCGACCAGCTTCAGATAAGACTCGGTCCGATCCTCTTTTTTGTTCAGGTGCTTAAGAAAAGCGTCGATTGCCAAAGAGAACACCTGACGTTCCGCTGCGTGCGTCATTTTCTTTGCTAATGAAGCCATAAATACATCCTCCCATATTGATGCACAAAAAAACCAACTCTCTTCAATCATGGGAAATTATAAGAGAATTGGTTTTTTTCGTCAATGAACAAATATCAAAAAATGTATCGCCCCTTGGGGCTTTCCTTTGGCAATAAATACTATATCATCTTCCCCTTTCGCCTGCCGAAGAGTGAACCGCCGCGCTGCTCTTCTTCCTGCTCCCTGCGGCTCTTTTCTTCTGTTTCCTCTTCCTGCCGCTTTTCGCTCTCCTCTTCCGTCTCGACGCGCTCGATCTCCCCGATCAGTATCTCCACCGCGTGGATCCGATGCTCGATCTCTGCTTCCTGCTCCTTAAGCCGGAACTTATCGGCAAAGAACCGCGCAAACTCGCTCTCCTCCTGCCGCCAACTGTGATACATCCCATCACTTTTCAGCAGGAACAAAGCCATGTCGATCCGCAGCCTCTCCAAAGAAGCCTTGCACTTTTCCCTTCTTTTCAGCTTCTGGTCTTTCTTCTCCGCATCGCGCTCGCGCATGCGTTCATAATCCTCGCTCGCTGCCGAAACCTCGCGGTGAAAACGCTCCGTGAAGAAAAGGATCGTATATCTTCTGTACAGATAATAAAGGATCAAAAGAAAGAATTCCTTTCGGACCTTCGCCAGATCATACTCCTTATCCTTGAATGCAAACGCCACGCCTTCCTCCGTACAGCATGTGATGCTGCCGGGAAAAATCGCGCTCGTCTTCTCTTTCAGCGTATTGCCGAGCTTCGCATGGTCCCTGCCCGTTGCCAGCACATACGCCGTTTCGCGGAGCTTATCCTCCGTTGCCTTTGAAAAGACCGCCCCGCTGTAGAGATACGGCCGTCCCGGCAGAAGCTTTCCGTTCACCTCTCTGCCCGGAAAAAAGACGCTCTCCAACGGCGACACCCATTCCGCGATCCACTCCGCAAAGGGGTTAGCGTCCACCAGCTTTTGCTGAAAATCCGAAACCAGTTCCTGCGTAAGGTCCGTATTGGAAAGGCCGAGTTCAAACCATAAAAAGCCCACACGGTTCCGTGTCAGAAGCAGGCCGATCTCCGTCACCGCCACAGTCACCTCGGTCTCCTCGTCGCCCTTCGCCGCCGTAAACCGCGTGGCAAGGA
Source organism: Lachnospiraceae bacterium (assembly GCA_016286115.1). GTDB lineage: Bacteria > Bacillota > Clostridia > Lachnospirales > Lachnospiraceae > RUG12461. Next base: position 5,232 of record JAEESA010000150.1, on the reverse strand, counting down.
ACGGGCGGTTCTGCATCTTTTTCATCTGATACGACCTGCCCTCCGCCATCCGGTCGCCGGTGTCGGAAAAGAGATTGTCCGGGATAAAGTCATAGAGCGTGCAGTCTCCCGCCTTCCAGTCTTCTGCGTCAACCCGCTCCCATGACCAGGAGTCGGTGCTGTTGCCTTTTTCATATCGTTCGATCTTCGGCACCGCCCGGTCCAGGGATTCCCTAAAAAGGAACGGCACAATATACCGAAGAACTGTTGCTTCTATCTGTTTCATTCGTGATCTCCCATTTATATATTTGCAGGTAATACCCAAACCCGCAGTGAATTTATTATAGAAATATTCCACTCTTTTTTCAAGAGGAAACCACAGCCCCTCCATTCCTTTTACGCATGATCAGCTTGTGGATCAAGACGCCGGAAAGCACCGCAAGGCTGATCCACTGAGAGAAGGACAGCCCGAGAATGATCCCGCGTCCTTCGTCTCCGCGGAAGAATTCCAGGATAAACCGAAAAGAGGCGTATAAGACAAGATAGATGGAAAGAAGCTTTGTCTTCCACTTCGTTTTTCTTAACTTAAGGAACACAAAGAACAGCGCAAATTCGAACCCGGCTTCAATGAGCTGCGTCGGGATGAGATGCACGCCGCGAGGCGCAAAGAGGGACTGGGTAAAGACAACGTAGACCGGCCCCGTCGTCTCCTTTCCATAGCAGCAGCCCGCCAGAAAGCAGCCCACTCTGCCCATGCCCGCCATCAGCGTCAGCGCCGGGATCAGCTGCGGATAGAGCTCCTTCAGCTGTTTCCCGAAAAAGGCCGCCACCAGCCGGGCCACGAGGATCGCCGCGAACAGCCCGCCGTAGAACACCATCCCGCCGGCAAGGTAATGCGTATAAAAGTACGCAAAATCGTTTCGGATCAACGGGATATCCCCGATCAGCTGCGGAAGAACCGAAACCAGGTACAATAGCTTCGCCCCCGGCAGCGCGCCGATCGCGCCCAGCAAAAAGGCGTCCAGTGAATCCTTCCACGTATCGGGATACTTTTTCCGCCCCGCGACAATAAACAGGAGCCCCAACAAAAAACCGGCCACCGCCGCCACCCCGTAGGATGACAGACGATGGCCGAAGATCGTCACAAAAGGCGCCATCAGTTCAGATAGTCCCCGATATTCTCAAGCGCATCCTGGATCTGATCATAATATTCTCCATAATCGCCGTAGTCACCATAGTCACCATATTCTCCATAATCACTATAGTTACCGTAGTCCCCGCCGTTCTGAAGGATATCGCTGATCGCTCCGCCGATGCTGTTCGTGATCCCGTGGGTGACGCTGCTGAGAGCCGCCATGCAGGCGATCAGGATGATGAGCCGGATCAAGGACACGATCAGACCGATCAGACCGGTCACAAGGCCGCCGACGCGCATCCCGTTGGATCCTCCGTATTTTCTCGCCAGCACAAACAAAACGATTGATGCAACGCCAAGGATCAGCGGAATGATCGGAGTCACAAAGAAGCACAGGATCACCGATATAACACCGCAGGCGAGACACGCGATCGCAAGCCCCAGTCCCGCGGAACTGCCCTTTGGCGCCTGCTCGTTGTTCTGATAAGGATAGGCGCCCTGCTGGTACGGATTCGCCTGCTGATACTGATTCGGATCCTGCTGCATCGGCATCTGCTGATACTGCTGTTCCGGGAACTGCTGCTGCACCGGCGCCACCTGCGTGTACTGATCCGGGACCTGCTGCGGTGCCCCCTGCCCCTGCGCTGCCTGCTCCGGCGGCACCATCGTAAACTGGTTCTGTTCCGGCGCCGGCTGCGCCGCGTTCTCTGTCGGCGGCACCATCGTAAACTGATTTTGTTCCGCCGCCGGCTGCGTCTGCTCCGCTGCGTTCTGCACCGGTGCCGCCTGCTGCGGTGCACTCTGTTCCGGCGTCACTGCTGCCGGCGCGTCCGGAAGCGCTGTCCCGCAAGCCGTACAAAACTTCGCCGCCGCATCTACTTCCTGCCCACAGGAAGGACATTTCTTCATAGCCATGTCATCTCTCCTTTCTTCCCCAAAGAGTCTCTTTCTTTGGCTTTATGGATATATTTCCATTTTATGCAAAACCGTGGAAGTGTCAACTATTCTGATATTTGCTTGACAAACATGCAGTATGTCTCTATAATGCATGAAAAAGAGGCGGTTTTCTACCGTACGGTCTATCAAGACCCAAGCGGCCTACGCGCTTCTTTTTCTTTTGTTTTGCCAATTCTCCTTTGAGTTTTTTGGTATACTTCGAACCACAATACTCATCCGGAAATCCCTTGGGAATGTGTATTACATCTCCGGTTTCCTTCACAATATACTCTTTACCAAGCCTTTCACAAACAGAAACTTCTCTAGAGCATCAATCTCTTCCGTACAGATCCCGTGTATACACCTTCTCCTTCACATCATCCAGTACCGGGTCGTAGCGATTCGCGATGATACTGTTGCTTCTTCGCTTAAATTCTTCGATATCATTGACCACGAGGCTGCCGAAAAATGTTGTTCCCTCCTTAAGCAGCGGCTCATAGACGATCATATTTGCCCCCTTCGCCTTGATCCGTTTCATCACGCCCTGGATGCTGCTCTGCCGGAAATTATCGCTTTTGGTCTTCATCGCCAAGCGGTATACACCGACTGTAATTTTCCCGGCCTCCTCTTCCCGGTCTGCCGTGTATTCTTCGTTCCCCCGATACAGCCCGGCAAGCTCCAAAACACGTTCTGCTATAAAATCCTTTCTGGTCCGGTTCGATTCCACGATCGCAGACATCATATTCTGAGGAACCTGCGCATAGTTTGCCAGAAGCTGTCTCGTGTCCTTCGGCAGACAATAACCGCCGTAGCCAAAGGAAGGATTATTATAGAAATCCCCGATCCGCGGATCCAGACATACCCCGCGGATGATCTCTGCAGAATTCAGTCCCTTGGTTTCGGCATACGTATCCAGCTCATTAAAATATGCCACGCGCAAAGCCAGATAGGTATTGGAGAACAGCTTCACCGACTCGGCCTCTGTAAATCCCATCAAAAGAACCGGAGTATCCTCTTTCTCCGCGCCCTCCTTCAAAAGTCCGGCAAAAGCTTCCGCCTGCGCCCTTGTCCCGTCATCGCAGCCCACGATAATCCTCGACGGATAAAGGTTATCATACAACGCTTTCGATTCACGCAGAAACTCCGGCGAAAACAGAATGCGATCCGTCCCGTATTTCTTCCGTAAGCTTTCCGTATACCCCACCGGGATTGTGGATTTGATCACCATCGTCCCGGTCCCACCGGCCTGCAGGACCTGTTCGATCACCTTTTCCACGGCCGAACAGTCAAAAAAATTCTGCTGCGGATCATAGTTTGTGGGCACGGCAATAATGATAAAGTCCGCCGAACGGTACGCCTCGTTTCCATCCGTAACAGCACAAAGGTTCAAGCCTCTTTCTTCATGTTCCAAAAGATACTTTTCAATATACTCATCCCGGATCGGGCTTTCCCACCGATTCAGTTTTTCCACTTTCTCTTCCACGACATCCACTGCCGTCACCCGGTTCCCCTGCGCCAGCAGCACCGCCAGCGACAGCCCTACATAGCCCGTGCCGGCAACCGCGATAGAATATGGTTTGAAATTATTATCTTTATTCATGTGATCCTCATAAGATGAATCCCGTTTCATACGGTCATGTTCATTTTAATACTCGTTAATAATTCCCGTGATGCTCTCATCTGGTCTCCCTTTTCTGCCGCATAAACATGTATAGCACATATTAAGCACAACTTAATTTGTCATTTCGCACGATTTCATTGACCGAATCGTCCGATCATGCTAAAATAATGGTAAGAAAACTACCATCAAATCAACCATCACTGCTTTCCTCCTCCGCTTCATACAAAGCATCAAGCAGAGGCAGGTTACAGTTACTTTGGAGGTGATAATATGTCAATAACCGCCACCGAGCTAAAAACAAACCTCAGTAAATATCTCCTCTTAGCATCCACAGAGGATGTGTTTATCACTCAGTACGGGAAAATCGTCGCCAAGCTCACAAACCCATTTCAAAATAGGGTTGAAATCGCGGAGTCTCTGTTCGGCATTCTCCCTCAGACCATGACATTGGAAGAAGCAAGAAAGGAACGGCTTGACGAAATATGAGGGTATTAGCAGACACTAATGTCATTATCGATGTTCTCCAAAACAGGCAGCCGTGGTGCGAATCCGGGAAGAAAATCTTCCTTGCGATTGCGAACAAACAGATCATCGGCTGCGTCACTGCGAAGCAGATTGCAGACATCCACTACTTTTGCAGAAAACAGTTCAAAAATCAGGATAATGTAGATGCGAAATGCCGCGATGTCATAGCAAAGCTCCTGGCACTGTTTGAATTGCTCGATACCCTCGGAATAGATTGTCAGGATGCCATCGCTTATGAGAATAATGACTACGAAGATGCCATCATGATATCTACCGCAATCCGCAGCGGTGTAGATGCAATAGTCACAAGAGACAGCAATCATTATAAGTCTGCTCCAATTCCGGTCTACACCGCTGATGAATTTGTAAAAAAGCTCACAAGTGAAGGTGTGGAGGATTGACCCCCATCACTAACACGGAAAGCGTATGGTGGGTGCAGGTGACAATTGTTGGAAACGCAGTAGCGATCGGCCTTCCGACAATAATTGCTGCGTGTCGTGAATAATTCAGGATAATAGTTATCAGAATTCGCTCAGTTTCTTTTCTACTTTGCGTTTTAACATGCGAACCTCAGAACCAAAAAAATGCTTGTGTGCATATCACATCATCCTCATCTCCATTTCACGATCCATTCCTTTTCCTTTCGCATCCTGTTGACCAGTTCCGTCATTAGTACCGTTTTCCCGGATCCTCGCACTCCTGTTATCATAAAGATCTGATCTCCGGGATCCTCCGACAAAAGATTATCCAGCATTTCGTTTGTCTGCGACACTCTGGCTATCGTCTGTGAGGGTTCCTTCCCGAAAATTCTGGAAAATGGATTTCTTTTTATTTCTCCGTTCATACGATCCTCATAAGATGAATCCTGTTTCATACTATCAAGATCATTTTAATACTCGTTAATAATTCTCGCAATACTTTCATAATCGTTAATAATTCCGAAGAAGATATTACCGATCCCCGCCGAAGACGTTAACTGTGAACTTCCTGAAAAATTAACTCTCGTAACTCAAAATTCGTCATCCTCATCCCAATC
>JAEESA010000149.1 GCA_016286115.1 Lachnospiraceae bacterium | reverse complement strand
GTATTAAGATGGTCAGTCTGTTTCTGGTCGAGGATGAGATCGTCATGCGTGACGGCATCAAAAAGCATATTCAATGGGAAAAAGAGGGAATTGACTTTGTCGGGGAAGCGAGCGACGGAGAACTGGCGCTGCCGATGATCCTGGAGAAAAAGCCGGATATCTTGCTGACGGATATCAAAATGCCCTTTATGGACGGGCTGACGCTGTCGGAGAAGGTGAAAAAGGAGCTGCCGGATACGAAGATCATCATACTTTCGGGATATGATGAGTTCACTTATGCGCAGGAGGCGCTGCGGATCGGCGTGACGGAGTATCTCTTAAAGCCGGTGGCACCGGCGGCTTTGCTGGAATCCATACGGAAGGTGGCCTGCACGATCGAAAAACCGGAGGAAAGCGCTCCGAAGGAAAAGGAAGCGGAGATGCTGGATCTGGATATGACGATCCTGGATGAAGAAACGCATAAGGTGATCGAAAACTTCCTGAAGAACGGTGCGGAGAATGAAACTGCGGGCTTCTGTGAGCGTATCTTCCGCTCGGTCGGCGAAAAAAACGCCGGATCGGTGCTGTTTTTGAATTATCTGACAATGGATATGTATCTGACCGTGGTGCGGTTCTTAAAGGAGCTCGGCGCGGATACGGAGACGCTGACCAAAGAGGAAGGCGATCTGAGCAGCGTCGTGAAACGCATGTCAAACGCAGAGGAGGCCAAGGAATATCTGGAACGCATCCTTCGCGCCGCGATCCGGCTCAGGGACAGCGGGGCGTCAAAAAAATACGGGAAGCTCCTTCAGGAGGCGGTTTCCTATATCGATGAACATTACTCGGATGAAGATATTTCCCTGAACACGGTTTCGCAGGCCTGCGGGATCAGTCCGAATCATTTTTCCTCTATTTTCTCGCAGGAAATGGGGGTTACCTTCATTGAGTACCTGATCGGAAAGCGGATGGACCGCGCCAAGGAGCTTTTGATGACAACGGATCTCAGAAGCTCGGAGATCGCGTTTCAGGTGGGGTATAAGGATCCGCACTATTTCAGCTACACGTTTAAAAAGACCCAGGGCATGACGACCCGGGAATACCGGGCGCGGGGAAAAGAAGAATGAGGAGGAAAGAGCTTCGCGGGAGGCTGACCGTATTCGGTATCATTCTGATCGTGCCGTTCATCGTGATCACGGCGGTTCTGATCTATCAGCTGAACCAGGTGGCGGGGCTGTATGACCAGATCGTTCAGAATATCACGCGCGCGAACACCTACAATACCGTCTTCAAAGAGGACATGGATGCGGTCATGTACCAGATGGTGGCCAGATCGCTGACGAAGGACGAGGTGGAAGAGGAGCTCGGGATGAAAAGTCCGGATGAGCTGATCGAAAACGCGACGGCCACTTTTTCGGAGCTTTGGGAAAAAACGCCTTCCGATGCGGCCAAGCAGCGCCTTACCAGTATTCTGAAGCTGCTGGATACGCTGAGCGCGCGGGCGGATGAGATCAATTCCACCGTAAAGACCTCCGGGCATTATGATGAAAACATGATGCGCCTGGACACGGATATCCGCATCATCACAGAGCTGATCCAGGAGCGCATCTCGGAATATATCTATTATGAATCCGTCAGTATGGAGACCATGCGTACCGAGATCGATCAGAGAAGAAAAGGGATCATCCGTGTCGCCATTGTCGCCGTCCTCGGGACCTTTCTGGCGGTTGTGCTTCTGGTGGTCCAGATCACAAAGCTCTTTGAGAGCATCCGTATCGAGCAGCAGAATTCCAGAAATCTGGAGCTGCGGCTTTTGCAGGCCCAGATCAATCCTCATTTCCTATATAATACGCTCGACAATATCGTCTGGCTTTCGGAGGACGAACGGAAGGAAGATGTGGCGTCCATTGTTACTTCTCTTTCCCGTTTTTTCAGAACCACTCTGTCCGGAGGCCGGGATTTCATCTCTTTGAGACAGGAATTGTCCCATGTGGAAGCCTACCTTGAGATCCAGCAGTTCCGTTACCGGGATATCCTGTCTTACCGGATCGATGTGCCGGAGGATCTGAAGAATCTTCTGATCATCAAGCTTGCCCTGCAGCCCGTCGTGGAAAACGCGCTGTATCATGGGATCAAGAACAAGCGCGGAATGGGCGAGATCCAGATCCGCGCAGAGGAAAAGGATGAAAAAGACCTTCTCCTGATCGTTGAAGACGACGGGATCGGCATGGATGCGGAGAGTTTGGAGCATCTGCGCGGGATCATTGCCGGAGAGATCCGCCCGGCGGAGGATAACAGCGGCTTCGGAATGAGTAACGTGGCGGAGCGGCTTCGCCTGAATTATGGGGAAAAAGCGGCTATTTTCGTGGATTCCGAGTACGGGCGGGGCACAAAAGTTCAAATTCTTATTCCGAAAATGGAGGAAACCGAATAAAATATTCAACTTTTGTTCATAAGCTGTTCATAATTTGATAAAAAATAGAACTTTTTGAAGAAATAGTTGCATCGCCTTTTTTGAAAACATTTTTTATAATTACAATCGTAAAAATTGTTTTACCAAAAAAGGAGGGTAAAAGATTATGAAAAAGAAGATTATTGGTGTAGTGCTCTCAGGCGCTATGGCAGCAACATTTCTTGCAGGCTGCGGTCAGCAGCAGCAGGCACAGCAGGCCGCAGAACAGCAGGTACAGCAGGCAGTTGAGGATGCAGTAGCCGAAGCTGTTGTTGATCAGGCTGTAGAAGATGCAGTAGATGAAGCTGTCGCTGAAGAAGTTGTCGATGCAGCAGTTGATGCAGCGGCATCATCCGACGGACTGATCCACGTAGGTTTCGCACAGGTTGGACATGAATCTGACTGGCGTACCGCTTCCACAAAGTCCTGCCAGGATGTTTTCTCTGAGGCAAACGGATACAATCTTGACTTCGTAGACTGCGACAATGACTCCGCAGCACAGCTCGAAGCAGTCCGTACCTTCATCCAGAACGATGTGGACTACATCATCATTGACCCGATCGTTTCCACTGGTTGGGACACAGTTCTTACCGAGTGCGATGAAGCCGGTATCCCGGTTATCGTAATCGACCGTACTATCGACGACTCTGACAAATATGTATCATGGGTTGGCTCCGACTTCCTTACCGAAGGAAAGGCAGCCGGCGAATGGCTGAAAGCTTATGCAGAAGCAAACGGCATCAACGAGATCAACGCTCTGGTTATCTCCGGTTCTACCGGTTCTTCCGCACAGATCGGACGTTCTGACGGCTTCCGTGAGGTTGCTGATCGTGAAGGCTGGACAATCCTTGATGAGCAGACCGGTGACTTCACCGAGGACGGTGGACAGCAGGTTATGGAGTCCTTCTGCAAATCTTATGACGGACAGTTCAACGTTGTTGTATGCCAGAATGATAACGAAGCTTTCGGCGCTATGACCGCTATGGACAATGCCGGTGTTTCTTATGGCCCCGGAAATGATGTTATCCTGATCTCCTTCGACGCTTGCACCGCTGGTCTTGAAGATGTGAAGGCTGGAAAGATCACTGCTGACTTCGAGTGCAACCCGCTTGCAGCTCCGACTGTTGCTGGTGTTATCGAAGCTATGGAAGCTGGCGAGGCTCCGGAAGCTGAGATCCTTGTTCCCGATAACTGGTATGCACTGGCTGACGCTATCGTAGATTTCGAGATCGACGGTGTACCGCAGACCATGACGGAAGTTACCGACGAAGTTATCGAAGCTCAGTACTAATTCGAAATTATAACTCCATTGAGGCCCCTGTTTTAGGATAGGGGCCTCTTTTAAGGAAAAAATCAGGGAAAGGAGTCGGCATGGAAGAGAATGTTGTATTGACCGCCAGAGGCATTACCATGACATTCCCCGGCGTGAAAGCGCTGGAAGACGTGGATTTTACTTTGCGCAAGGGCGAGATCCATGCATTGATGGGGGAAAATGGTGCCGGGAAATCCACACTGATCAAGTGTTTGACCGGTATCAATGATTTCGAGGCAGGCGAGATCCGCTTGGATGGGATCGATGGGCCTGTCAAAAACCATTCCACAAGGGATGCGCAGAATGTAGGTATTTCTACAGTGTACCAGGAAGTAAATCTCTGTCCTAATCTTTCCGTGGCAGAGAATCTTTTTATCGGACGGGAGCCGTTGACGAAGCTCCACACCATCGACCGGAAATCCTATAACGTCCGTTCGCAGAAGATCATGGATGATCTCGGGATCTCCGTTGATGTGACACAAAATCTGGAAAACTATTCTCTTGCGATCCAGCAGATGGTCGCGATCGCGAGAGCTGTTGATATGGATTGTAAGGTGCTGATCCTGGATGAGCCTACCTCTTCTCTGGATGATGAAGAGGTGGAAAAGCTGTTCGTTCTGATGCGGCGGCTGAAAGACCAGGGCGTGGGCATCATCTTCGTTACCCACTTCTTAGAGCAGGTATATGCGGTTTGTGACCGGATAACGGTTCTTCGGGACGGACGGTTCGTCGGGGAATACCCGATCGCGGAACTTCCGAGAGTGAAGCTGGTCGCCGCCATGATGGGTAAGGATCTGGACGATCTCGCTGAGATCCAGAAGGACAGCCTTGAAAATGTGCAGAACAATCCGATGGAGATATCGGCGAAAGGAATTTCTCACGCCGGTACCGTGAAGCCCTTTGATCTGGATATCCATAAAGGGGAAGTGGTCGGAGTCGCCGGACTCCTCGGATCCGGCCGTTCGGAACTGGCGCGAGCGATCTACGGCGCGGACAAAGCCAGCACCGGAACCCTAGAAGTGGACGGAAAACAGGTCAAGATCAATCAGCCCATCGATGCCATGAACCTCGGCATGGGCATGCTTCCCGATGACCGGAAGGCAGAAGGGATCATCGGAGACCTTTCCGTTCGGGAAAACATCATTCTTGCAATGCAGGCCAAGAGAGGGATCTTCCGTCTTCTTTCCCGCGCAAAGCAGGAAGAGATCGCGGATGAATATATCAAGCTTCTTCAGATCAAGACAGCCAGCAAGGAAACCCTGATCAAACAGCTTTCCGGCGGGAATCAGCAGAAGGTGATCCTGGCCCGGTGGCTGGCCACGAACCCGGATTTCCTGATCCTCGACGAGCCCACCCGTGGTATCGACGTCGGTACCAAATCCGAGATCCAGAAGCTGGTGGTGAAGCTGGCCGGAGAAGGAAAGAGTATTCTCTTTATTTCTTCTGAGATCACGGAAATGCTGCGTACCTGCAACCGCATGGCGATCATGCGTGACGGTGAAAAGGTTGGCGAACTCGATCATGAGCTCTCCCAGGAAAGTGTTATGAAAGCCATTGCCGGCGGGGAAGGAGGGGAGAATTAAATGAAAAAAGAAAGTGTTTGGAAACGGATCACAGGCTGGAGTCTGTTTCTCCCGGTGCTTTGCCTGCTCCTCGTGATGGCCGTCAATATCATTCACGATGCGGCAACAGGGTCGAATCCCTTCTCCTTCTTTATGATCACTCTGCAGCAGACGACCGGAAACGGAACGATCCTGTACGGGCGTATCATTGATATCTTAAACCGCGGCAGTGAAGTCGCGATCCTGGCCATCGGTATGACCTTGGTCGTATCCAGCTCCGCCGGTACCGATATTTCGGTGGGTTCGGTCATGAGCTTATGCGCCAGCTTCTGCTGCATGCTGCTCGCAGGATACGGAGTTTCTTCGACCAATACCCTTGCAAGACCTCTGATCGTCGGTCTTCTCGGCGGTATCATGATCGGCGTGCTTTGCGGTATGTTTAACGGCGCGCTGGTGGCGTACTTCAAGATACAACCTATGGTGGCGACGCTGATCTTGTTTTCAGCGGCCCGGGCCATCGGGCTATTGCTCTGCAACGACCTGATCGTCTATGTGCGGAACGATTCCTTCGGTTTCTTCGGAAGCTTCCTCGGACCGATCCCGACGCCCGTGATCATAGCAGCCATCTGTATAGCCGTTATGGCGATAATCCTGAAAAAGACAGCCCTCGGAATGTATATCCAGTCCGTCGGTATCAACTCCAAGGCCAGCCGGATCGCCGGTCTGAACAGTAAGAGGATCATCTTCCTGACCTACGTGATCTGCGGCCTCTTCGCCGGTATCGCCGGTATCGTGGCATCCAGCCGGATCACTTCGGCGGATTCCAACAACATCGGCCTTTACTACGAAATGGACGCGATCCTCGCGGTCGCTCTGGGCGGCAACAGCCTCGGCGGCGGCAAGTTCAAGCTGGCGGGCTCCATTATCGGCGCTTACACGATCCAGGCCATTACGACAACTTTGTATGCTCTCGGTGTTTCCACGACGCAGGCGCCGGTTTTCAAGGCGATCATTGTTATCATCATCGTGGCGATCCAGGCAGAACCCTTAAGGGCCTTCTTTAAGAAGCGTTCTGCTGCGAAGCAGGTAAAGGGGGTGTCGTAAAATGAAAAAGAAAACGAAAATGAACAGCAATACCATCCTGCTTCTGATCACGATCGCGTTGTTTGCGGTGCTGTATCTCGGTGGATGTATTGCTTACGGAGACAAGGGTTTCTCCCATCTCCAGACGTTCCTTAACATTTTGATCACGAACGCAGGTCTGATCTGCGTGGCCTGCGGGCTGACGATCGTCATGCTGACCGCCGGGATCGATATCTCCGTCGGCGCCATGATCGCTATGGACTGTATGCTGCTCGCGGTTGGTATGCAGAGCGGCATGAACGCGATCGTTATGGTCATTCTGGTGCTGGTCATCGGCCTGGTCTTCGGTATCGTTCAGGGCTTTCTGGTCGGTTATCTGCAGATCCAGCCCTTCATCGTCACCATGGCGGGTATGTTCTTCTGCCGAGGCATGACGGCGGTGATCTGTACGGACCAGGTTTCCATCACGGAGCAGACGAGCGCCCTCTTCTATAAATGGGCCAATACCAAGATCACGCTTCCCTTCGGCGGCTATGTCAACGGTAAAGGCGTATACATGGCACCGTATATCCGCCCCGGTGTGATCATCGCGCTCCTGGTTCTGGTTGCTACCTTCATCATGCTGCGTTACACGAAGCTTGGCCGTTCATTCTACGCGATCGGCGGAAGCGAGCAGTCGGCAGCCATGATGGGTCTGAATGTCAAGCTGACCAAGATGAAAGCGTACGTGCTTTCCTCGATTCTTTGCTCCATCGGCGGGATCTGCTACTGCCTGAACACGATGGCAGGCTCCGTATCCCAGGCCCTGGGGTTGGAAATGGACGCGATCAGTTCGGCCGTTATCGGCGGCACGCTGCTAACCGGTGGTGTAGGAAACGTGTTCGGAACGTTCTTCGGCGTTCTGATCAACGGAACGATCAGTTCCATTGTGAAGACAAACGGAAAACTGGCGAGTTCGTGGCCGAACATTTTGACGGCGATGCTACTCTTCGTATTCATCGTGATCCAGAGTATCTTCGCTGCGATCCGGGCAAGAAGCAAAAACAAATAATTAAGAGCATGAAAATGCCGTGCATCATGCGCGGCATTTTTTTGCATATCTTTATTTTACTGCATTGGCTGCCGCGGCGGCATCGGCTGTTGTGCCTGCTGAGGCATAACCTGCTGCTGCGGCATTGGCTGCGGTTCCGGCGTATAATAAACATCCTGCGGATCGACCGGCATCGAGACGATATTGATGAGCTGCTCTGTCAGGTCGTTTTGCTTTTCGACGGATTCGGTGATCCTTCCGAAGGAGAAGAGGCAAAGCGCCGAGATCCAGGAGGCAAAAAAGCCGACGACAAAGAGGATGATCCCGCCGATGATGAAGATGAAGAAAAGCATGGGGCTGTAGGTCACCTCCATTGAGATAAACGCGCCCAGGATGCAGACTATGGTGCCGAAAATGGTGAGGATCAGAGAGAGCACACAGAAGACTGTGGCGATGCGCTGAATCGTGATTTTGTGTTC
>JAEESA010000148.1 GCA_016286115.1 Lachnospiraceae bacterium | reverse complement strand
CATCTCCCTTGCCGCAGCCCTCGTAAACGTGACCACAAGGATCCTCTCCTCCGGCACGCCCCGTTCCTGAATAAGGTATTTCACCCGTCCCGTGATCACCGTGGTCTTCCCGCTTCCCGGCCCCGCCAGCACCATGCAGGGCCCCTCCATATGCTTCACCGCCTCTTCCTGTCTTTCATCCAGCATGCCGGACTCCTTTCCGTCCCGCGCGCATATTTTTTTATTCAAGCAGGTGCTTTTTCTACCTGCCCGCTGCCCGGCCCGCGTCCGGCTTTCGCCGGAAAAAATCATTGCGCGCGCCTGCGCATAAAAAGAAAGCCTGCGGTACTCATCCCACAGGCTCCCTCGGGTTCATTATATTTTGCAATCCGGATTGCGTCAACACCGAAAATCGTAACCCATTTTTATACCTAACGGTTTGTAGAAGGATCCAGCTTGTGAGACCATTATCGAAACGCAGAAGCGCGCCACATACGAACAGTATCTTGACGGTTAAAAACTTCGCCTATAAAATAAAGCTCATGAAGAAAAAAGGTAAATTACAGATCCCAAAAGAATATAGATTGTTCCTTGTGGCGCTGGGCGGCGTGATCTTGATGGCCGTCTTTTTCCGTCTCTTCGCCGTCGTCCGCTTCGAAACCGGCGACGATTTCATGATCGCAGGCATCCCTGCCGGCGTCAGCGGCGCACGCGATTTCCATACCATCTATGTGAACGATCTTTTGGGGCGCCTTTTCATGGGGCTGAATACGATCCTCCCCAATGTATCCTGGTACGGCCTGTTTCAATACGCTCTGATCATCGCTTCGATGACGGCCTTAAGCTGGCTCCTTCTGAAGCAGAAAAACGCCTTTTCCCTCATCCTTTTGACGGGCCTTCTTGCCTATTTCGGGTATGAATACATGGTAAAGGTGCAGTATACGAAAACCGGCGCGCTGGCCGGCATCGCGGGACTTTTTCTTTTGGTGGACGCGATCGAAAAGGAAAAGCTTTCGAAAAAAGAGCTGGTCGCGGGGATCATTCTTTTCACCCTCGGAAGCTTCTACCGCTTCGTCATGTTTCTCGGCGCGCTCGGCGTGCTTGCGGTGTTCGGAGTTTCCCGGGCAATTATCGCCTTCCGGTCAAACCGTGCGGCGTTTAAGCGTTACCTTCTGATCATTCCCGCCGTCTTCGGAATAAGCTTCCTTCTCTACGGCCTCCATAACCTCAACTACCGGAGCCCGGAATGGAAGGAGTACCGGACCTTTCTGGATGACGAACGGGAGTTAAATGACTACGGTTACCCTTCCTATCAAAAAAACGAAAAAGTATACGAGTCGGTGGACGTCAACGAAAACGCTCTTCTGGTCTATGGCCGGCTTGATATCTCGGATCCGGAGAAGTATACGGACGACGTGGTAAATACGATCTCCGAGGCAAAAAAGCCGAAAAAGATCACGCCTAAACGCATCGGCGAGTTCTTTACGGAAGTGGTCTTCTCTTGGTTCACAAACTACCCGTATGTGTATGCCGCGTTTGCCGCCGTGGTTATCCTGCTCATCCTGAAAAAACGCCCGGACCTTATTCTCCTTTTGACTTTGGCGGTGGTCTTTGTCTTCCAGTTTGTGCTCTATATCCGCGGCAGGGTCGGCTTCAACCGCGTGGATACCGGGATCTTTCTGGCGCTCTTTATGACCGCGGCCTATTGCGCCGGATTAGTTAAGGCAAAGCCGCCTGCAGCCGGAGACATAGAAACAGAAAAGCCCTCCGTTACGAAGAAGAGCCTTCTCCTCTCCTGCGGGGTCTCCGCCGGGATGGTCGTGCTCTGCGTGCTCCTCTATAAAAACCTTACGCCCTATCAGAACAGCATTGATATCGAGCCGGAGATGCTCGCGGAGAAAGAACAGAAGCTCACCCTCTACGAACACATGGAGCAGGATGAGACCACGCTTTACCTCTGCAGCAACAGCGCCTATGATTACATCGGCCTCTTTACTCCGACGGATGCGATCCTGCCGGAAAGCGTGGTCAATACGGTGCGCATGGGAAGCTGGCTCACCTACTCTCCCATGGAGTATTCCTTATGGGAAAGAAACGGGATCGAGAACCCGTACCGCACGCTCGCGGACCGGGACGACGTCCTCCTGATGACCTATGATGTGTATGTGCAGAGTATGGCGGATTACCTGAATGACTATTATAATCCCGACGCCGCGTCAAGCCCATATGAAGCGGCGCTCATAAAGGATATCGCCGGCAAGAAGTTCTTTAAGATCGCAAAGGATCTTCATGAGGCTCCTTTTGATCCGGCCGGATATGAAGATACAGCGAACCGCCTGGAAAGCGTATATAACGTAACCGAAGAAAACGACAGGCTTCATGTATCCGGCTCCGCCTTCGTGGAAGGGGAAAGCTCCTTCTCCGGGCGCTATACTCTCGTTCTAAGCAACGGCAAAGAAATGAAACGGTACTTTTGCGTACAGTCGGAAAACCCCTATGCCGGAGACGATCTGCACGGGCAATATTCGCAGTTTGACGGCGACGTCCCGCTCGAAGCCTTGAAAAGCGGCGGGCACTTATATCTGGTTTATGAAAACGGGGATGAAATCCTTACTGAAGAGATCCAAACAATTCTGGTCCAATGATCAAATGCAAAAAGAACCCGCGGGACGATCCCCGCGGGCTCTTTATTGTTCTTCTCACTTATTAAGGAAATCCAAAATCCCCTTCGCCGCCGCTTTTCCTGCGCCCATGGCGAGGATCACGGTCGCTGCGCCGGAAACGGCATCCCCGCCGGCGAACACGCCATTTTTCGAGGTTGCCCCGGTCTCTTCGGAAGCGATGATGCATTTTCTGCGGTTGACATCGAGTCCCGCTGTTGTCGAGGAGATCAGCGGATTCGGCGATGTGCCGAGGCTCATGATCACGGTGTCGCATTCGATCTCATATTCGCTCCCCGGGATCTCCACGGGGCTTCTGCGTCCCGACTCATCCGGCTCGCCGAGCTCCATCTTGATGACTTTGATCCCACGGACCCAGCCCTCGTCGTTCACAAGGATCTCCACCGGGTTCTGGAGAAGGTCAAATACGATCCCCTCTTCTTTTGCATGATGCACTTCTTCCACACGGGCCGGCAGCTCCTTTTCGCTGCGGCGGTAGACAACATGCACTTCCGCACCGAGGCGGAGCGCCGTTCTGGCCGCGTCCATGGCCACGTTTCCGCCGCCGACCACAACCACCTTTTTCCCGCGCTTGATCGGGGTATCATAGTCCATAAAAGCCTTCATCAGATTGTTTCTTGTCAGATATTCGTTCGCGGAGAACACGCCGTTGGCCTGCTCGCCGGGGATGCCCATGAACTTCGGCAGGCCGGCACCGGAGCCGATGAACACAGCTTCAAAGCCTTCCTTTTCCATGAGCTCGTCGATCGTCACGGATTTTCCGATAACCACGTCCGTCTCGATCTTCACGCCGAGGCTCTTCACGTTCTCCACTTCTTTTTTCACAACGGCATCCTTCGGGAGACGGAACTCCGGGATCCCGTAGACCAGAACGCCGCCGGCCTCATGAAGCGCTTCAAAGATCGTCACCTCACAGCCCGCCTTCGCCAGCTCTCCGGCGCAGGTCAGCCCTGCAGGGCCGCTGCCGATCACCGCCACCTTATGTCCGTTCTTTTCCTTCGCACCCTCCGGACGGATCCCCTGCTCTCTCGCCCAGTCCGCCGTGAAGCGTTCAAGTTTTCCGATGGAAACAGGCTCTCCCTTGATCCCGCGGATACACTGCCCTTCGCACTGGCTCTCCTGCGGGCACACTCTTCCGCAGACCGCCGGCAGAGCCGTCGCTTCGGAAAGCACACGATAGGATTCCTTAAAATCCCCTTCTTTTATCTTCTCAATAAAGCCCGGAATATTGATGGAGACAGGACAGCCTGCCACGCATTTCGGGTTCTTGCAGTTTAAGCACCGCTCCGCTTCCGCCTGCGCTTCTTCGGCATTATATCCGAGGCAGACCTCGTCAAAATTCGCTGCCCTGACCTTCGGCTCCTGCTCCCGGATCGGGACTCTTTTTAATACATCCATTGATTCTCCCTCCTCACTCGTCAGCAGCGCAATGTCCGGAATGGGTATCCCCTTCCTGTTCCTTCAGAAGCGCTCTTCCTTCTTCTGTCTTATACTGGGCCATCCGCTTCATGGCGCCGTCAAAGTCCACGAGATGCCCGTCAAATTCCGGCCCGTCCACGCAGGCGAACTTCACTTCATTATTCACCACGAGCCGGCAGGCGCCGCACATGCCCGTGCCGTCCACCATGATCGGGTTCATGGACACGATCGTGTGGATCCCCAGCTCCTTGGTCAGGAGGCAGACAAACTTCATCATGATCATCGGGCCGATCGCCACGCAGTGGTCATAAGTCTTTCCCTCAGCATACAGCGCCTTCAGCTGGTCCGTACCCATGCCGTGGAACCCGTAAGTGCCGTCGTCCGTAGTCACATAGACGTTTCCGGCCACACTCTTCATCTCGTCGATATAGAATAAAAGGTCCTTCGTCCGGCTGCCCATGATCACATCCGCGTCCACGCCGTGTTCATGCAGCCACTTGACCTGCGGATACACCGGCGCGGTCCCAAGGCCCCCTGCGATGAAGACGATCTTTTTCTTCTTCGTTTCCTCCAGATTTTCCTCCAGGCATAATTCCGACGGCAGTCCCAAGGGTCCGACGATATCCATAAAGCCATCGCCTGCCTTCAGATGCTTCATGCGCTCCGTTCCCGCGCCGATCGTCTGTACAACAAGCGTCACGGTTTCCTTTTCCCGATCATAATCACAGATCGTAAGCGGGATCCTCTCCCCTCTTTCATCTGTCCGTACGATCACAAACTGCCCGGGCAGACACTTTTCCGAAACCCGTCTGGTCTTCACCTCATAGAGGTAGATCTTATCCGCCAGGTTTTCGGCCCTGATGATTTCAAACATGGTCTAAATCCTCTCCTTTTCCTGTCTACTAAAACAACAACACCAAATATTATAGCGAAAAAACTTCTTCACGCCAACTTTTTTTGCCAATTAATTGCAACGGGTTTTGCCAATTAAACCGCCTGCGGCGATGGGCAAAACCCATTTCAATCGAGACGCATTGGGCCGTAACCGCGCAACCGGTGCGCGATTCGGCGATGAATAGTTACGCCGTCTTACATTGTCAATCTCGCGGAATAAATAAACGTATTCAAGGTTCCGAAGACCGCAGCGCCGCCGTACATCAGGCGCAGGATGTCCTGCCCTCTCCCCTCCTTTACATCGCTCCTTTTGATCTGCCAGAGCATGATGAAAAGCAGGATAAAATCGAAGTAAATAAAGGTCCGGTACGAGGAATTCTCAAGCGAGGGAGAAAGGCCGACGATCAGCCTTGAGATCAGCCCCAGCGCAAACAAAAGCGGCATCAATATCTTTTCCTCCTTCGTTTCGGAAAGGAAGACGATCGACGCGGCAAGGGATCCGAGCACCATAAGGCACAAAATGAACATCGCCCAGGCCGCAGGGTCATCCGCGGTCTTATGCGTCAGCTCGGGCTGCTCGACAAGGAGCAATGAGATCGACGGGAAGAAGCCCGAGAAAAGATAACGATACAGGACAAGCGCCGGCGCAAACAGCGCGAACAGCCGCTTGGGAAGGCTTTTCGTTTTGATGCAGACCAGGATGAAGAGCGTAACGGAAACCACCATAAACACAAAGCTTTCATCGATGACGATCGTGCAGGTGTCGTTCAAGGCATAGGAAAGCTTATCAAAGATCGTCATCTTTTGAAACCCTTCCGTCAGCGTCGTCGCGAGCTCCTTTTCCATTCGGATCCCGTTCCCGGGGCAGCGAAGGATCAGAATGAGATTCGCGATGTCCGCAGCCAGAAGAAACAGCGTTTCATAAGAAATGATCTTCTTTTTCTTAAGGATCAACACGAAAAGAACCGCGTAGACGAAAAAGAGCACGCCGCACATCTGCTCCATGTTACAGGCATAGATCGCCGCGAGAACGCCGAGCAGCGTATGCCACCATCGCAGCCGTTTTCCCGTATACAGGATCACCGCCGGAACCGTACACGAAAAAACGCCGAGAGCCAGCGGCCAGAAATAGTTCATGGTTGTCGCGGTCCATCCGGCCGACTGCATCTCCCCGAAGGGGTACATAAGGACAGCCCCGATAATGAACCAGTTCATGCGCGTGTCTTTCAAGGTTCCGTTCAAAAGAAACGCGAAAGAACAGGCCAAAAGAGGGAATAAAAGGGAATCTAAGATCTTCCAAAGAAACAGATTCTTTGCGATAAGAACAAGAAAGCCCTCAAGCACCACACGGGAGCTCCATTCGCTGTAACGCATGAACAGAAACTCCCACAAAGTCCTTTTCTTCAGAGCTTTCGCAAAATAACGCGCCGTATCCAGATCCGGATGCTCCCATAAAAACAGATGAAAAACAAGGATCACCAGAAAAAGCACAAGAAATGGGATATATTGTTTCCATTTGGAATTACGTAAAGTAAACAAGGGGATCCTCCGGTTCCTCTGCTTCCTGTATCTCCAGGGGATACAGCACCGGGCCTTTCCCCCGGTACTCCTTCGCCCATTCGATCCTGACCTCAGCGGTGACATACTGCCAACTCTTATGCACTATCTCGTCCGCCTGTTTATACTTGCACTTAAACCCGATAAACTGCGTATCGGCTTCACAGCAGTTCATCGCAAACCGCCCGGGGACAAACATCCCCTTTCCCTTATACTGCGGCGGATTATAGATCAGCGCAAGGAAACGGATCTTTTTATGTTCATAATTCTTCGGATGCTCCATCGCGTCCAGATACCAGATCCCGTAATCCGAATCCGGCAGGTCAATGAGATCCTGGTTGATATCAAAGGGAAGCTCCTCGTCGCCCCCTTCATCGATCGTTCCGTCCGCTCTCTCATACACGAGCTGCGCCGCGCGGTTGATGGCCTTGACAGTCCTGCGGAACATGGACTTGGGCGTCTCATCGGTGCAGCGGTTAAAGATCACGACATCGGCCCTAAACAGCTGCTCCTTCATCATCTGCCGCATGTTGTTATAATACAGTTCATACGTCCCCGCGTCCACGGTGGCAAGGCTCTGATACACCACCCAGTTCTTCGGGTACGGGCATTCGAGGATCGTCGCAATCTCCCAGGTCCCGTTGTATTCGATCATGACCTGGTCCGGATGGTACTCCTCCTCCAGTTCAAGAAGCCGCCCCTTCCCCAGTTCCTCTTTATCCTCAATATGGACGAGATGCACGTTGCTCGCCGCAAACCGCGCCTCGTCGTATTCCACCTCGCCTTCCTCGCAGGAAAGGAGGAGGGTTTTTGATCCCTTGCCAAAGCCCTGATCAAACAAAGTCTCATGGATCAGCGTCGTCTTGCCGCTGTCCATAAAGCCCGTGATCAGAAAGACTCCTACTTCTTTTGCCATTGTATTTCTTTCCTTTAGTTGTTTCTGGCTTCCCGTTTTCCCAAAAAGTTTACAGCCCGAACAGTTCTTCAATGCGTTTAGTATTTAATTCAGTCCCGATGACAACGAGCCTCCCGGTATAATCCGGTTCTCCGTTGCGGATCTCGTACTCGCCGGAAACCATGTCGAAATAGATCCACTGGCCGTCGATATCCTCCACCATGCCCTTCGCGCGCAGTACCTCGCCGACCTCGTTCGTATCGCGGAAGGTCTTTAAGGCTTCTTCGATCACGGAACGCTCAAAGCGCTTGGGCGTTTCCTTGCCCCAGGACGTGAAGATGTCGTCGGCGTGATGATGGTGGTGATGGTCATGATGGTGTCCATGTTCGTCGTGATCGTGATCATGGTGATGCTCGTGCTCGTCGTGATCGTGATCATGGTGATGCTCGTGCTCGTCGTGATCGTGATCATGGTGATGCTCGTGCTCGTCG